>NZ_CP025758.1:0-62588 GCF_002880615.1 Citrobacter freundii complex sp. CFNIH2
ATGACCGTTTCCTTTTGCCGGAATCCCAACAGAAGAACTTGGCAGAGTTGAAACGATCTTTCCTTGATCCTGCACTCAAGCAGATAAATGAGAAAACACCTTTACTTGCTAAGTATAGTATTGATGATTCAGGAAAATTTCTGTTCTCAATAATTGATAAGCAAAATCCCGTCTGACATAAATCAGCACACATGAGCCTGTCATTTGACAAATTTTTGTCATGAAGATGGGCGAATTTCCACACAGCACCGGCGCCCGGCAAGGTGGGCGGATTCCCACACGGCACCGGCGCCCGGCAAGGTGGGCGGATTCCCACACGGCACCGGCGCCCGGCAAGGTGGGCGGATTCCCACACGGCTCCGGCGCCCGGCAAGGTGGGCGGATTCCCACACGGCACCGGCGCCCGGCAAGGTGGGCGGATTCCCACACGGCTCCGGCGCCCGGAAAGGGTGGGCGGATTTCCACACAGCACCGGCGCCCGGCAAGGTGGGCGGATTCCCACACGGCACCGGCGCCCGGCAAGGTGGGCGGATTCCCACACAGCACCGGCGCCCGGCAAGGTGGGCGGATTCCCACACGGCACCGGCGCCCGGCAAGGTGGGCGGATTCCCACACGGCACCGGCGCCCGGCAAGGTGGGCGGATTTCCACACGGCACCGGCGCCCGGCAAGGTGGGCGGATTCCCACACGGCACCGGCGCCCGGCAAGGTGGGCGGATTCCCACACAGCACCGGCGCCCGGCAAGGTGGGCGGATTCCCACACGGCACCGGCGCCCGGCAAGGTGGGCGGATTCCCACACGGCTCCGGCGCCCGGAAAGGGTGGGCGGATTTCCACACAGCACCGGCGCCCGGCAAGGTGGGCGGATTCCCACACGGCACCGGCGCCCGGAAAGGGTGGGCGGATTTCCACACAGCACCGGCGCCCGGCAAGGTGGGCGGATTTCCACACGGCACCGGCGCCCGGCAAGGTGGGCGGATTCCCACACGGCACCGGCGCCCGGCAAGGTGGGCGGATTCCCACACGGCTCCGGCGCCCGGCAAGGTGGGCGGATTCCCACACGGCACCGGCGCCCGGCAAGGTGGGCGGATTCCCACACGGCTCCGGCGCCCGGAAAGGGTGGGCGGATTTCCACACAGCACCGGCGCCCGGCAAGGTGGGCGGATTCCCACACGGCACCGGCGCCCGGCAAGGTGGGCGGATTCCCACACGGCTCCGGCGCCCGGAAAGGGTGGGCGGATTTCCACACAGCACCGGCGCCCGGCAAGGTGGGCGGATTCCCACACGGCACCGGCGCCCGGAAAGGGTGGGCGGATTTCCACACAGCACCGGCGCCCGGCAAGGTGGGCGGATTTCCACACGGCACCGGCGCCCGGCAAGGTGGGGGGATTCCCACACGGCACCGGCGCCCGGCAAGGTGGGCGGATTCCCACACGGCACCGGCGCCCGGCAAGGTGGGCGGATTCCCACACAGCACCGGCGCCCGGCAAGGTGGGCGGATTCCCACACAGCACCGGCGCCCGGCAAGGTGGGCGGATTCCCACACGGCACCGGCGCCCGGCAAGGTGGGCGGATTTCCACACGGCACCGGCACCCGGCAAGGTGGGCGGATTCCCACACGGCACCGGCGCCCGGCAAGGTGGGCGGATTTCCACACAGCACCGGCGCCCGGCAAGGTGGGTGGATTCCCACACGGCACCGGCGCCCGGTAAGGTGGGCGGATTTCCACACGACAGCGGCGCCCGGCAAGATGGGCGGATTCCCATATCGACATGTATGTAGCTTGTGTTATCCGTGGATTGTGCAGCTCAGCGGGTCGCTGGTCGTATGGCGTAGTGTCCCCCGTAACCGGCCGCGTGCGGCCGCTAACTCGCAGTACGGCGCCGCGACCCGAAGGCGGGCCGCCGTTCCCGCGCGCAGGCGCGCGGCGCCCACTGCGCACCCCCGTGGGGGACATACGGCAGCTGTGTGGCGGTGAGCGGGATTAGGGCTTTGCAGGGAGGGGGCTGGGTCGGGCGATACGTTCAGCATTGCGGTTTCCGGCGATTTGCGGCCGGTGCCCGTTTAACTCCGGCGTGGTCGCCTTCCATGCCCTGACGGCATAAGAAAATAAAACCGCCATGCTGCGGTCATTTATGATTTTGTGGTGTAGCGATAAATAGTCATGCGAGAAACGTTGAAGCGCTTAGCAACTGCACCAACTGTCATTTCAGGATCAGCAAGTAAGATTCTAATTTGTTTAACATCTTCTTCAGAAAGTGACGGTTTTCTCCCTCCCACACGGCCCCTTGCGCGTGCAGCTGCAAGGCCTGAGCGCGTTCTTTCAATATTGCGGTTGCGTTCAAAGCTAGAGAATATCGCCATCAGATGAGTATAGATTTCCCCTATAACTGGCGCATTTGTGTCTATTCTGTCCTTGATGGCTATGAAAGTTATTCCGCGTTTCTTCAGGTCGTCGAGTAAAGTAATGACTTGACCCAATGAACCGCCGAGCCGATCTAGTGCCCAAACTACTAGGGTATCTCCCTCGCGCAATGCTTTCAGGCAGTTCTCCAGTTCCGGCGCACCTTTTTTGTCGCGCTTTGGGCCGCTACGTGAGGTCTGATCCTGATAGATTTGCTCACATCCAGCTTTTGTTAGTTCGTCAACCTGGTGCGCCACATCCTGAAGATGCGTAGATTTACGTGCATAGCCGATTTTCATTCTTTTCTCGCTAATTAGTTATGGGGTTATTGTTATGTTGATACAGTAACGAGTTTTGTTACATGAGGGGAGTCATTTTTCGGGAGAAGTCAGGACTTTTCAAGACTGTCACAAAAACCATCGTTTTTGATACATTAATTTAACCAATAGGTTGCAGATCAAATCGCCTGTAACAGCCTTTCTGGCTGTTTGTCGTTTTCAGAAGACGGCTGCACTGAACGTCAGAAGCCGACTGCACTATAGCAGCGGAGGGGTTGGATCCATCAGGCAACGACGGGCTGCTGCCGGCCATCAGCGGACGCAGGGAGGACTTTCCGCAACCGGCCGTTCGATGCGGCACCGATGGCCTTCGCGCAGGGGTAGTGAATCCGCCAGGATTGACTTGCGCTGCCCTACCTCTCACTAGTGAGGGGCGGCAGCGCATCAAGCGGTGAGCGCACTCCGGCACCGCCAACTTTCAGCACATGCGTGTAAATCATCGTCGTAGAGACGTCGGAATGGCCGAGCAGATCCTGCACGGTTCGAATGTCGTAACCGCTGCGGAGCAAGGCCGTCGCGAACGAGTGGCGGAGGGTGTGCGGTGTGGCGGGCTTCGTGATGCCTGCTTGTTCTACGGCACGTTTGAAGGCGCGCTGAAAGGTCTGGTCATACATGTGATGGCGACGCACGACACCGCTCCGTGGATCGGTCGAATGCGTGTGCTGCGCAAAAACCCAGAACCACGGCCAGGAATGCCCGGCGCGCGGATACTTCCGCTCAAGGGCGTCGGGAAGCGCAACGCCGCTGCGGCCCTCGGCCTGGTCCTTCAGCCACCATGCCCGTGCACGCGACAGCTGCTCGCGCAGGCTGGGTGCCAAGCTCTCGGGTAACATCAAGGCCCGATCCTTGGAGCCCTTGCCCTCCCGCACGATGATCGTGCCGTGATCGAAATCCAGATCCTTGACCCGCAGTTGCAAACCCTCACTGATCCGCATGCCCGTTCCATACAGAAGCTGGGCGAACAAACGATGCTCGCCTTCCAGAAAACCGAGGATGCGAACCACTTCATCCGGGGTCAGCACCACCGGCAAGCGCCGCGACGGCCGAGGTCTTCCGATCTCCTGAAGCCAGGGCAGATCCGTGCACAGCACCTTGCCGTAGAAGAACAGCAAGGCCGCCAATGCCTGACGATGCGTGGAGACCGAAACCTTGCGCTCGTTCGCCAGCCAGGACAGAAATGCCTCGACTTCGCTGCTGCCCAAGGTTGCCGGGTGACGCACACCGTGGAAACGGATGAAGGCACGAACCCAGTGGACATAAGCCTGTTCGGTTCGTAAACTGTAATGCAAGTAGCGTATGCGCTCACGCAACTGGTCCAGAACCTTGACCGAACGCAGCGGTGGTAACGGCGCAGTGGCGGTTTTCATGGCTTGTTATGACTGTTTTTTTGTACAGTCTATGCCTCGGGCATCCAAGCAGCAAGCGCGTTACGCCGTGGGTCGATGTTTGATGTTATGGAGCAGCAACGATGTTACGCAGCAGGGCAGTCGCCCTAAAACAAAGTTAACCCAGGATGAGAACCTTGAAAGTATCATTGATGGCTGCGAAAGCGAAAAACGGCGTGATTGGTTGCGGTCCAGACATACCCTGGTCCGCGAAAGGGGAGCAGCTACTTTTTAAAGCATTGACCTACAATCAGTGGCTTCTGGTGGGTCGCAAGACGTTTGAATCTATGGGCGCACTCCCCAATAGGAAATACGCGGTCGTTACCCGCTCAGGTTGGACATCAAATGATGACAATGTAGTTGTATTTCAGTCAATCGAAGAGGCCATGGACAGGCTAGCTGAATTCACCGGTCACGTTATAGTGTCTGGTGGCGGAGAAATTTACCGAGAAACATTACCCATGGCCTCTACGCTCCACTTATCGACGATCGACATCGAGCCAGAGGGGGATGTTTTCTTCCCGAGTATTCCAAATACCTTCGAAGTTGTTTTTGAGCAACACTTTACTTCAAACATTAACTATTGCTATCAAATTTGGAAAAAGGGTTAACAAAGCTATGCAATCGACGGCAAAAAGCTTCGTTCGCTTCGCGCACTACGCCTTTTCCGCGATTGATAGCGACGTTATGTGAATATTGAAATGAGCATTCCAAAGAAAGGAAGTAGAAAAATTATCGTGGGCGAAAATGAGTTTTTGTGGCTCATTAGGTCAAAACTCACATATTCGCAGGACTGTTTAGGTACAGAAATGACTGCGGTCGTTGAACCGGATGCCGGTCCTCACTGATGAAGAAGTGAACACCGTACGGGAATCGTGCCGGCAGCTTGGAGCTATCGGCCGGAACCTCAACCAGGTGGCCAGGGCCTTGAACATCGAGTTCAGGGAAAGTGACAAGCTCAAGCAAGAGGCCATCGAAAAACTGGCCGAACGGATCGACCAGCATTTGGACCATGTGTCTGAGCTGTTCGATAAGACCTGGAGCCGGTGGCACGATTGTCATTTTCAGAAGACGACTGCACCAGTTGATTGGGCGTAATGGCTGTTGTGCAGCCAGCTCCTGACAGTTCAATATCAGAAGTGATCTGCACCAATCTCGACTATGCTCAATACTCGTGTGGGCTCTGTTGCAAAAATCGTGAAGCTTGAGCATGCTTGGCGGAGATTGGACGGACGGAACGATGACGGATTTCAAGTGGCGCCATTTCCAGGGTGATGTGATCCTGTGGGCGGTGCGCTGGTATTGTCGCTATCCGATCAGCTATCGCGACCTTGAGGAAATGCTGGCGGAACGCGGCATTTCGGTCGACCATACGACGATCTATCGCTGGGTCCAGTGCTACGCCCCGGAGATGGAGAAGCGGCTGCGCTGGTTCTGGCGGCGTGGCTTTGATCCGAGCTGGCGCCTGGATGAAACCTACGTCAAGGTGCGGGGCAAGTGGACCTACCTGTACCGGGCAGTCGACAAGCGGGGCGACACGATCGATTTCTACCTGTCGCCGACCCGCAGCGCCAAGGCAGCGAAGCGGTTCCTGGGCAAGGCCCTGCGAGGCCTGAAGCACTGGGAAAAGCCTGCCACGCTCAATACCGACAAAGCGCCGAGCTATGGTGCAGCGATCACCGAATTGAAGCGCGAAGGAAAGCTGGACCGGGAGACGGCCCACCGGCAGGTGAAGTATCTCAATAACGTGATCGAGGCCGATCACGGAAAGCTCAAGATACTGATCAAGCCGGTGCGCGGTTTCAAATCGATCCCCACGGCCTATGCCACGATCAAGGGATTCGAAGTCATGCGAGCCCTGCGCAAAGGACAGGCTCGCCCCTGGTGCCTGCAGCCCGGCATCAGGGGCGAGGTGCGCCTTGTGGAGAGAGCTTTTGGCATTGGGCCCTCGGCGCTGACGGAGGCCATGGGCATGCTCAACCACCATTTCGCAGCAGCCGCCTGATCGGCGCAGAGCGACAGCCTACCTCTGACTGCCGCCAATCTTTGCAACAGAGCCTCCGTCGCCATGCTCACCTCGCTTTGGTGCACACGAGTATTGAGCATAGTCGAGATTGGTGCAGATCACTTCTGATATTGAACTGTCAGGAGCTGGCTGCACAACAGCCATTACGCCCAATCAACTGGTGCAGTCGTCTTCTGAAAATGACACTGTTTGTATATAATCATGAAAAAATGGTGAGTAGAGTTTCAGGGTAACAGGGGATGCTTATGTCGGTTTTCCACAACTGGCTACTTGAGATCGCATGTGAGAATTACTTCGTCTACATCAAACGCCTTTCCGCCAACGATACCGGCGCAACAGGTGGTCACCAGGTAGGGCTTTATATCCCTTCAGGTATCGTTGAAAAACTCTTTCCGTCTATCAACCATACCCGTGAACTGAACCCTTCGGTTTTTCTCACCGCACATGTGTCATCGCATGATTGCCCTGACAGCGAAGCCAGGGCAATTTATTATAACAGCCGTCATTTTGGTAAAACCCGGAATGAAAAAAGGATTACCCGCTGGGGTAGAGGCAGCCCACTTCAGGATCCTGAAAATACAGGGGCTCTGACGCTCCTGGCTTTCAAGCTTGATGAGCAAGGGGGGGACTGTAAGGAAGTAAATATTTGGGTATGCGCCAGCACTGATGAAGAGGACGTCATTGAGACCGCTATTGGTGAAGTTATACCCGGAGCGCTTATATCCGGCCCCGCAGGACAGATTCTAGGCGGACTATCTCTACAGCAAGCGCCAGTAAATCATAAATATATTCTACCTGAAGACTGGCACCTGCGCTTTCCGTCGGGAAGTGAAATTATTCAGTATGCAGCCAGCCATTATGTGAAAAATTCCCTTGATCCGGATGAGCAACTTCTTGACCGCCGGCGCGTGGAGTACGACATATTTCTATTGGTTGAGGAACTGCATGTTCTGGATATCATCCGGAAAGGATTTGGCTCTGTGGATGAATTTATTGCGCTGGCCAATTCTGTCAGCAATCGCCGTAAATCCAGAGCCGGGAAGTCGCTGGAACTGCACCTGGAGCATCTATTCATTGAGCACGGCCTGCGACACTTTGCGACGCAGGCCATCACAGAAGGTAATAAAAAACCCGATTTCCTTTTCCCTTCCGCAGGGGCTTACCACGATACTGAGTTTCCCGTAGAAAATCTGCGCATGCTGGCAGTCAAGACTACCTGTAAGGATCGCTGGCGTCAGATACTGAATGAGGCCGATAAAATTCATCAGGTGCATCTGTTTACACTCCAGGAGGGAGTTTCTCTGGCTCAATATCGGGAGATGCGGGAGTCGGGTGTCAGATTGGTCGTGCCATCATCTCTGCACAAAAAATACCCGGAGGCGGTGAGAGCTGAGCTAATGACGCTAGGTGCGTTTATTGCTGAGCTGACAGGGCTTTACGCAGATATTCCATAGATTATCTCCCGGCATAAATACCGGGAGGAGCGATCAGATTCGTTCAACCTTGCACGAATCGGCATTAACCGCTTTCAGGATATAAGGTTCAAGCAGTTTGGCTACGGCTTCAAACACGGGCACCACTACGGAGTTACCGAACTGCCTGTACGACTGAGTGTCTGACACAGGAATGCGAAAAGGCCTGCCATCTACTTTTTCAAAACCCATAAGGCGCGCGCACTCTCGCGGAGTCAGCCTGCGGGGCCGATGCGCCTGATTTTCTTCGTTCGCGAAGTCTGTTTCACCTGTGGCCATATCCCAGCCACGGTCTATCAGAATTTCAGACCCGTCTTTGTGATAGCGAGCAGAAAGCGTACGGGCAATGCTTTCTTTATTTTCAGGATTAACGAGGCCAAAACCGAATCCGTTACCCTTAGCTGCGTGCTTTTTGGCGTAGTTATAGAGATACTCCCAGAGTTTCGGCGTCAGTATATATTTGCTGTCAACCACGGGTTCCAGCAGTTCGCCAAATGACGGACGCTGTTCCGGATAAAAACGACTAATATCGCGCAGGGTAAAGCCCTGGTGAATGTTCAGATCACGGCGGAAACCGACCAAAACGATACGTTCTCGGTGCTGAGGTAAAAAGTGCTTTCCGTCGATAACTTTAGGATCGTTTTTGCCCATCTCAGCTGCATCCGCAACTTCATAGCCCAGTTCGTCGAGGGTATCCATGATGACTTTAAAGGTTTTACCCTTGTCATGGCTCTTCAGGTTTTTAACGTTTTCAAGAACAAAGATGGCAGGTTTTTTTGCGCGGATAATACGCGCCACATCGAAGAAAAGCGTTCCCTGAGCCTCACATTCGAAACCATGCGCGCGCCCGAGCGAGTTTTTCTTGCTTACGCCCGCAAGGCTAAACGGTTGACAGGGGAAACCTGCTAGAAGTACATCATGATCCGGCACATGCTCATTAATGTAAGCATAGGCATCGTTTTCAGGTACTTCAGGTTTATCACTGAGCGTGACTTCACGAATATCGAGATTGAAAGTGTGTTCCTGAGCATCGTTAAACCAGTTAGCTTTATATGTGCGCACAGCCTCTTTATTCCATTCACTGGTAAAAACGCACTGGCCACCGATGGTTTCGAAGCCCTTCCGTATACCTCCAATCCCAGCAAACAGGTCAATAAACCGGAAGGCATAGTCAGGGTGATGTGCAGGCGCTTCCGGAAGCATTTTTCGTAGAAGTTCCTCTTCGGCTAACGTCAGCGTCTTAGGTGAGCACTTACCATTAATCCAGCGATTAAGAGTCTCGCGACTCCACTCATTTTTACCAACTTTTCTAAGCAGTTCAGCCACGTACTTCTGGTCATAGATTTCCAGCACCTGCCCGAGCAGCTTTTTATCATTTTCCTGTCGCAGTTGTTCTTCCGCTTCTGCTTTCTCAAGCAGATCCTGCGCCAGTAATTCAAATTCAGACATATTGCCTCCATTGGGTCTTATGGGTGAAACTGTATCACTCATTTGACCCAGATTGAATGTTTTTATCTGGATATTTAAACAGGTTTATTGTTAGGTAACGCACGTTGGCCACGCTGGAGCGTCTTCTGGGCCTGCTGTCGGCCTTTGAGGTCGTGGTATGGATGACGGATGGCTGGCCGCTGTATGAACCCCGCCTGAAGGGAAAGCTGCACGTTATCAGCAAGCGTTACACTCAGCGCATTGAGCGACATAACCTGAATCTGAGACAACATCTGGCAAGGCTGGGACGGAAGTCACTGTCGTTCTCAAAATCGGTGGAGCTGCATGACAAGGTCATCGGGCATTATCTGAACATAAAACACTATCAGTAAGTTGGAGTCATTACCGGTTCTCTTTGTCTTTTAGTGATTCTATAAACCTCATTACGTCTGAATATAAAAATCTATTATTTGATTTATGTGGCTCATGAGGTTGTGGGATGGTCTTGTTTTTGAATGTGCCAGTTTTCTTAATGGCAAAGATTAACTCACCTTCTGTTATTCCTAACATTTCAGCAAATGTTTTTGCTTCTATAGTTACTGACTTCATTTAATTAACTCTCATGGTATCGATTTTCTTTACCGGCATCTTTAACAATGGTGCTCGTTTCTAGTGTTGCTGCGGTACGCTTCATCATCGTCTGCGGGGCGGTTGCGATAGTGAAGGAGCTGCCGGGCGTGAGCAAATCTATCAGGCGCTGGCCGCTGATAATCTCCATCCGTTCACTGGCAATACTGACAGATTTTGAACCTGCGCCGGTTTTCCCGGTATGGCAAAACAGACCGCGACAGTTATGACGTTTAAGCAACTTCTCGAACTCCTGTACGTGCTGTAAAGCAATATGGCCGCGATAGCGTTTAGCCTGAATAAGATAGCGATATTTTCCTATTATTACCTGGCCGTCAATGCCTCCATCGCCGGTATAGCGTTTGTTTCTGATGGTTCTGAAGCCATGCGCTTCAAATCCTTCCAGCAACAGTTCTTCAAACACAAAAGGATCAATTTTCCTCAGGTAGTCAATTTTTTGTGGGAAGCCCGGCAACGTCTTTATGCGCTCCAGCACCCGCCGCGCACTTTGCTGCTTCCTTTTGTGTCGCCTGTGCCGTACTGAACGCCGGAAGAATACAACGGCAAGCAGTGCGATGGCGCTGCAAGCCCATAGAATAAGGTTTTCTGTAGTGGGGAAGGGGATCATGGTCATAGTGGGCTTTCTGAGGGTAAAGAAAAGGGCGGTTAAACCGCCCTGGTGTTTAGCGACGGCTGTATACCTGCCACGAAGCGCTGCCTGACTGATTCTGGCAAATCCGCCCGTAAAGTACGGTGCCGGTCGAGTAGCGGGCGCCATTCAGATAGCAATAGCCGCTGGATTGCAGCAGTTCGTTGCGCAGCTTTTCTTCCTGCTTTGATAGCCGGGACTCCGCAGACTGCAAACGAACGGATAATTCGTTAATCTGGCGTTGCTGGTTATTCAGCTGGCTCTGCATCGCATTACCTTTATCCTGGCTGACGCAACCAGTTAAGAGAGCTGTACAGGCTAATGCACTTAATATTATTTTTTTCACGTTGGCTCCTTAAATTGAGATTATTCCTAGTTCGCCTATAAGCGAACTTTCCCGTATTTACTTATGATCTGGCTTATCATCGACTGGTTACTTCCACCTTCGCCATTATCCGGGCATTCATTAAGAAAAGCCTTCCTGGCATCCTTCGTGTGGTTGGGTAAAAAGCCGTGCTTGTTCTTTTTAACGATATTGAAGAAAGCAGCTTCAGCACTGTTACACTCGCTTCCGCCGCTATCGCCGGTGAGCTTGCCCGCCATGCACATAATAACTTTGCAGGGATCTTCAGCATGGCTGGCAGGAATATAAAGCAGACTACCAGCTGCTATCAGAGGTATTAAGAGTTTCTTCATTGTTTTGTCCTTAACAGTTTGTTCAGATATACACTCGCCAGAATGTTGATAACGGTAAGCAATATTAATAATAACGCTGCGTTATAAATAGATTTGTAACCTATATCGCCTGCAATATATTCGACAACAAAAACGAAAATCGTTAAAATTGTGTAAAACTTGATTAACTTTCCTGTAATTTTCTTAACAATATAAGCAACTGAATAAGAGCCGGATTTGATGATGCTGGCGAGTAACCTGATCGCATGGACACGAAATTTTCTAAAAATGGGCGGAATGGAAGATGCCTTTTTCTTCCTTCTGCTTTTTTGCCTTTCCGCAAAATCAATAAGTTCGCCCATTTTTATACCCTCCGGTTATATCTTCAGATCATCAAGTGATAAACCACTATCAAGCAGCTCTTTGAGCCATGTGGGTCGGCGGCCAGTCCCGGACCAGGTATTTTCTGCGTTCCTGGGGTCGCGGTATTTTGCTGGTCTATGTTCTCTGGGGTTGGCTACGCCCTGCATCTTCATGGCTTCCAGGCTAATGCCAGCGTCCAATTTTGCAGTTAGCCAGGCCGGGCGCTTCCCTATACCAGTCCACGTATTAAAAGGGTTATCCGGGTCACGATACACGGGTTCGCCTTTTGGTCGTTTTTCTGATTTCAGGGGAACCAGCATCACCTTCCTTCCTTCAGCGGTTTTCTTTTCGTTTCTTCTTGACACGATCTCATTAGCCCTTATCATAAACAAAAGTCGTCGAAATTACAATTACGCGGTGAAACATAAATGAGTAAACATCCAAAACTCCTGGTTCTCGCTCTGGCCTGCCTTGCTTGTGCTGGCCGTGCCAGTGCTGCGCCTGCCTCCGATGAAGTTGCCAGGCTTGCGCAGAGATGTGCGCCTGATGTTTCACCCTTAACGATGGCGTACATCGTCGGCCATGAGTCCTCAAATGGGCCGTACAGGATCAATATTAACGGTAGTATTCAGTTAAAACAGCAACCGCGTACTGAAGCTGAGGCCGTCAGCGTTGCGAAAGTTCTGCTGAAGGATAATAAAAGTTTTGATATGGGCCTTGCACAAATTAACTCAAATAATTTAGTGGGCCTGGGTCTTTCGGTTGACGATATTTTCAAACCCTGCATCAACCTGCGGGCGAGCCAGACCATCCTTAAAGCCTGTTATGATAGCGCCCTGAAATCCTACCCAGCCGGGCAGGTTGCGCTGAGACACGCGCTTTCCTGCTACAACACCGGCTCACTCACAAACGGGATTTCTAACGGGTATGTCACGAAAGTTATCAACGTGGCGCGTCAATCAACTGATTTGAAAATCCCTACGCTGCTACCTGACGGCCAGACCAGTGAGGACAGCACCGCGACTGAGCCTCAGCAGGCAAAAAGTACGGCGCCGCAGTATGACGGTGAACAAGATGTTTTTGGTTCGGGTGATGGCGATGCCTTCAGCCGAAATAATACGGATGCCTTTTTAACCAGACAGGAAACAGCGAAGGGGGAATGAGGTTATGGATGGAACGTTTGTACCTTGTATTGCAATCACAGATCCTGGAGCTATTTGAAGCAGGAAAAGTGAAGGAGGTAACGATAGAACGGGTTTCATTAAAGAAGTGGTATCCCGTTTTTCAGATAGACGATGAACAGCTGGGCCAGATCGCATGTTCCATTAGGGTTAACAAAGAGCATGAGCTACGAACCTGGGCTGATTTAAGGCTACTGGCAGAGTTTTTGAAAGATAAGTGTGGCGTTGAAGAATGCCGGTTAAATCTGCAATCAACAGAAGATAGTGAGTAAGGAGAAAGTATGACCACGTTGTTTAAGAAGTATGGCCCTGCGGTAGTTATGGGCGTTTTGTCCATTGCCCTGCCGCAAATTGCGCTGGCCGCTGGCACCGATACTGGTGAATCAACCGCTACATCAATCCAGACGTGGTTGAGCACATGGATTCCAATTGGTTGTGCTATTGCGATCATGGTTAGTTGCTTTATGTGGATGCTTCACGTAATCCCAGCCAGCTTTATTCCTCGTATCGTAATCTCGCTGATTGGTATTGGTTCTGCATCATTTCTGGTTTCCCTGACGGGCGTAGGAAGCTGAACAACGCGAAAAGGGGGGACTTTTGTCCCCCAAAGTGAGGACTACAAAGATGTTCGTTGACGGGAAAAGACCGCTTTTCAAAGGTGCGACTCGCTTACCTCGCGCGCTGGGTGTACCACGTAATGTAGCTATGATGATATTCATGATTTCTGCCTCGCTTTTTATGATTATTCATATGTGGGCGATTCTGGTGTTCGTCTTTTTGTGGATTCCTTCAGCTGCATTAACAAAATATGACGACCGCATGTTTCGAATTATGGGCCTGTGGTTGAAAACCAAATTCAGTAATTGGTTTGATTCTCCGTTTAAGCAGTGGGGAGGATCGTCTTATTCCTCTGTTGACTACAAACGTAAGGGTTTAAAATAATGAGAGCTGCCACCGCTACGAAGCCAAAAAAAATTGATGCCTACCGTAAGGAGCCATCAGTAAATAAAAAGTATTTGCCCTATTCTTATCACCTCAATGATTACGTGATTTCGATGGAAAACGGCGATCTGATGGCTTTTTTCAAGCTGGATGGCCGCACACATGACTGCGCATCAGATCGGGAACTGGTCACCTGGCATAAAGACCTTAATACGCTGGTCAAGAGCTTCGGAACAGACCATGTAGAGCTGTGGACGCATGAATATCACCATGAGGCTAAAGAGTACCCGGATGGTGAGTATGACCATTTTTTCCCTGCTTATGTTGATCAATATAACCGTAAGCTGCACGGTGATTCCAAGCAGCTGATTAATGACCTTTATCTGACCGTTATTTACAAACAGGTAGGGGATAAAACACAGAAGTTTCTGGCGAAATTTGAAAAGCCGACTCGTGACGAAATTCAGCAAATGCAGAATGAGGCGCTTGAAGGTCTGGAAGATATTTCTGAACAAATCCTGGAAGCAATGAAGCCGTATGGCATTCAGCAGTTGGGTATCTATTATCGTGACAAACGCGGTGTTGAAATTCCTGCGCCTGATAAAAAAGAACGTGAAGAACTTGCTGAAGTCGATGAATCAGACATTTTTGACGAAGCCATTGTTATCGAACGCAACGAGCCTGAACCTTCGCAGGCTCACGCTTATTCAAAAGCGCTGGAGTTCCTTTATTTCCTCGCAAATATGGAATGGGCCATCGTGCCTGTTTGCCGTGATCGTATCCGTGAGTACATCATGGACAACCGCCCTGTTAGCTCCCTGTGGGGGGATGTTGTCCAGATCAGAACGGTAGATCACAACTTCTATACCACCGGCATTGAATTTCGTGAATACGAAGAAGATACAGAGCCAGGCCAGCTTAACATGCTTAAAGAAGCCGATTTTGAATACCTTCTGACGCAGAGTTTTTCTTGCCTCTCTGAATCTTCAGCTAAAACGTTTCTGACGCATCAGGAAAAATCTTTGCAGGAAACGCGCGACCGTGCGCAAAGCCAGCTGGCACAGCTTGGTACTGCGCTCGATATGCTGACGTCCAGAGAGTTCGTGATGGGCTACCATCATGGAACCGTGCATGTCTGGGATAATGACCAAAACGCGGTACAGCGCAAAGCGCGTCGTGTGAAGGTTATGCTAACCGGCTGTGGCGTGGTTGGCGGGACTATCAGCCTGGCCTCTGAGGCTGCATATTATGCGAGACTGCCTGGCAACCAGAAATGGGCGCCGCGCCCGGTTCCGATAAACTCATGGAACTTCCTGCACTTCAGCCCGTTCCACAATTTTATGCGTGGCAAGCCTGACAATAACCCGTGGGGGCCAGCGCTGACCATGTTCCGCACGATCAGCGGTACGCCACTCTATTTTAATTTCCATGTGACCCCGCTTGAAGAACTTTCCTACGGTAAACGCCCGCTGGGCCATGCGTTAATAACGGGTATGTCGGGGGAAGGTAAAACCACGCTGCTTAACTTCCTGCTGGCGCAGTCAATGAAGTACAACCCGCGGCTTTTTGTTTATGACCGTGACCGCGGTATGGAGCCGTTCATTCGAAGCGTTGGTGGCTACTATAAAGTTCTGCAACAGGGTATGCCGTCCGGGTTTGCCCCGCTTCAGATTGAACCGACCAAACGCAATATTGCCCTCATTAAAAACCTGTTCCGCATTTGTGTGGAAACCACCAATAACGGGCCTATCAGCGCAACGATGGCTACCGAACTGGCTGAAGGCGTTGATGCGGTTATGGGGGAAGGCTCACTTATTCCACGCGAGGCGCGCACCGTTACTATCCTGGACGGGTACGTGAATGAAGTTGTGGAAAATGGCGTATCACTGAAAGGGCTGCTGCGCGAATGGACGCGCGAAGGCCAGTATGGCTGGCTGTTTGACAATGATAAAGACAGCCTGGATCTCAGCGCGAATGATATTTTTGGCTTCGATTTATCCGAGTTTATCGCAGCCAAAGAGGAAGTATCCAGCCCGGCCCGTACTCCGCTCATGATGTACCTTCTGTACCGGGTACGTGACTCCATCGACGGCAAACGCCGCGTCATTCAGTGCTTTGACGAGTTCCACGCCTACCTTGACGATCCGGTTATCGAGCGTGAAGTTAAGCGTGGTATCAAAACTGACCGTAAGAAAGACGCTATCTATGTGTTTGCCACGCAGGAGCCGAACGATGCGCTGTCCAGCCGTATTGGCCGCACGATCATGTCGCAGACCGTCACAAAAATCTGCCTGCGCGATCCGGAAGCTATCCGAGAGGATTATGCCTTCCTTACTGATGCTGAATACGACGCGCTGATGTCGATTACCGAACACTCCAGACAGTTCCTGGTTAAACAAGGGCAACAGTCTGCGATTGCTTCTTTCAATCTCTACCCTCGCAACAGCGACGATATTGATGCAGATATTAAGACAATGGACAACGTTCTTAGCGTGTTGTCCGGTGAACCACAAAACGCCGAAATTGCGCATGAGCTGGTTGAACGGCTCGGTAATGACCCTGAAGTATGGCTCAAAGAATACTGGCGCCTGACGGCTTAACAACGAGGCAAAACACCATGAAAAAAACACTGACGGCAGTATTGCTGACCACCGGCCTGATTCTGGGAGGCGCGCAAAGCGCTTCCGCAGGCATCATCGTGACCAACCCTACTGAGCTGGCTAAACAGGTCGAGCAGCTTCAGCAAATGGCGCAGCAGCTGGAGCAGCTTAAAAGCCAGCTGCAAACGCAGAAAAATATGTATGAGTCGATGGCAAAGACAACCAACCTGGGCGATCTGCTGGGGACGTCTACCAGCACGCTGGCAAATAATTTGCCGGACAACTGGAAGGAGATCTACAGCGACGCCATGAACTCCAGTTCTTCCGTCACGCCTTCAGTTAACAGCATGATGGGCCAGTTTAATGCGGAAGTTGACGACATGACGCCCAGCGAAGCAATTACCTACATGAACAAAAAGCTGGCTGAAAAAGGCGCTTATGACCGCGTTATGGCAGAAAAAGCCTACAACAACCAGATGCAGGAACTAACCGATATGCAGGAGCTGACGGAGCAGATTAAAACGACTCCAGACCTGAAATCGATTGCTGACTTACAGGCCCGTATCCAGACGTCACAGGGTGCTATTCAGGGTGAGCAGGCGAAGCTGAATCTGATGAACATGTTGCAGCAGTCACAGGACAAGCTATTACGTGCGCAGAAAGAACGTGCCACCCACAATTTTGTTTTTGGAACCGGCGGGGACGTTACCGCGTCACCTTCAATTAACTGAGGTAATTATGAAAAAACTACTGCTTGTTATCCCTTTCCTCCTGGTGGCCTGCGATGCCTCGCATGACGTGGAGTGGTACAAAAAACATGAGAAAGAGCGCAAGGCAACAATTCAGGAATGCAAGAAAGACGCGGATGAACTTCAGAAACCTGATTGCAAAAACGCGCGCGAAGCCGATCGTCAGCTGTTTGTGTTCGGCAAAAAAGACGGCGAAATCAATTCACCGAAAATTTAGGAGTAAGGAGGCAATATGGCATTCACCCTAGTCGCAGACATTTTCGCAAAAGTAGACGGGGCGATTACGTCAATGGTGAGCGCCAATGTTGCCACCATTATCTCTGATGTAACGCCTCTGATTGCCACCTGTCTGACAATCAAGCTGATGGTTCAGGGGATGTACTCAGCGTTTAATCCGGGGGCGGGCGACAGCCTGAGTTCGCTGATTAAAGAGTATCTTTCCATAGCCCTTATCCTGAGCTTTGCAACGGCGGGCGGCTGGTATCAACAGGAACTGGTCAACGTGGCGCTTCACCTGCCGGATGATTTTGCCGGGATACTGTCTGCCCCTAATAAAGTCGGTGCAAGTGGCGTACCGGCGATTATTGATAGCGGTATTGAAAAAGGTATCAAGATCGTCAACACCGCATGGGAAGCCGCAGACGTGTTTTCATCGAGCGGCCTGGCCGCGTATGCCATTGGCGGCATTATGATGATTGCTACCGTTGTGCTGGGCGGCCTCGGTGCGGGCTTTGTGATCATGGCTAAGATCCTTCTGGCCGTTACGCTTTGTTTTGGCCCGATTGCAATCTTCTGCCTGCTGTGGGGAGCGACAAAAAACATCTTTGCTCGCTGGCTGGCGTCGGTCATTAACTATGGCCTTGTCGTCGTCATTCTTGCGCTCGTGTTTGGTTTCATCATGCAGATGTTCGACAACCTCCTGTCCTCGATGAACTCTGATGCCGCTTACTCATCAATCACTGGTTCTATCTCCGCCTTATTACTGACGGTCATTTCCGTTTTCGTTCTGTTCCAGATTCCGCAAATTGCCGCCAGCTGGGGTAGCGGTATCAGCGCCGGAGTTGCTGACGCCGCACGCTCTACGGGTTCTTCCATGCAGGCGCTTGGCAATATGGGCAGCCACGGCATGTTTGGCGGTAATGCGTTCAGAGGCGGTAACAGTGGCGGCGGCCAGCAATCGGCAGGTGGAGGAAGTGGCAGCAACAGCGGAGGAAGCAGTGGTTCTAATTTAAGTGGTAAGGCAAGGGGCAGTCGCGGGAAGAAGGCTGCATAAAATTAAAACAAAAGTCGTTGAAATTGCAATTTCGGCGACTTATTATAATTAGTACGTTCAACAACCGATAATGGATGCCGTAATGCGCAGCTTATTGCTTATGGGAGTTCTTCTGATTAGCGCCTGTTCCAGCGGGCATAAACCGCCACCGGAGCCGGACTGGAGCAACACCGTTCCAGTAAACAAAACAATCCCGGTTGATACGCAAGGTGGTGCAAATGAAAGCTAATAAAAAAACAGGGCTTACACGTGAAGCCATTAAAGAGTTCAACGAAAGCCGTAAAGGGCTTGAAGTTGATCTGATGGATGAAGTGCTGAAGTCCCGGCGTACCGCCTGGATGGTTGCCACCGGTTCAGCGGTGGTAACTGTTTTTGCACTCTCTTTAGTTGGTTACGTGGTGCATAAGTACAGCCAGCCAATCCCCGCACATCTGCTAACGCTCAACGAGGCCACTCACGAAGTACAGCAGGTCAAGCTGACCCGCGACCAGACCTCTTATGGTGACGAAATTGATAAGTTCTGGCTGACACAATATGTCATTCACCGTGAGAGCTATGACTTCTATTCAGTTCAGGTCGACTATACGGCCGTTGGCTTAATGTCCACGCCGAACGTGGCAGAGTCTTACCAGAGCAAGTTCAAGGGCCGCAACGGTCTTGATAAGGTTCTGGGCGACAGTGAAACGACCCGCGTGAAGATTAACTCTGTGATCCTCGATAAACCGCACGGCGTAGCAACGATACGCTTTACTACGGTTCGCCGCGTGCGCAGCAATCCCGTTGATGATCAGCCGCAGCGCTGGATTGCCATTATGGGGTATGAATATAAATCGCTGGCGATGAATGCTGAGCAGCGTTATGTCAACCCGCTGGGTTTCCGCGTGACGAGTTATCGCGTCAACCCTGAAGTTAACTGAGGGCTGCCCCATGAAAAAACTACTTCTTTCAGCAGTCGTTTTGTCAGTCCTGGGAGGCGCGGCCACTAACGTTATGGCGCTTGAGGTTGGCCGCAATTCTCCTTATGACTATCGCATTAAAAGCGTTGTTTATAACCCTGTTAATGTGGTCAAAATTGACGCTATCGCCGGTGTGGCTACCCACATTGTTGTCGCGCCTGACGAAACCTATATCACTCATGCTTTTGGCGATTCTGAAAGCTGGACGTTTGCGCACAAAATGAACCATTTTTTTGTGAAGCCGAAACAGGCCATGAGTGATACCAACCTGGTGATCGTCACCGATAAGCGCACCTATAACATCGTCCTCCATTTCATCGGTGAAGAAACGAAGAAAAATGCAGACGGTACGGTATCAAAATCCTTTATTGAAACGCCGTGGGCTGTGCGCCAGGCCGTTCTTCAGCTGACCTATGAATATCCGTTTGAGCAGCAGGAAAAAGCCAAAAGCGCGGCTGATAAAAAACGCATTACGCAGAAGCTGAAGCAGACGGCTTTTGCGGGGGCGAAGAACTATCAGTACGTAATGAGCGAACAGCCTGAAATGCGCAGCATCCAGCCGGTTCACGTCTGGGATAACTACCGCTTTACCCGGTTTGAGTTTCCGGCCAATGCGGAGTTACCGCAGGTCTACATGATCTCGGCCAGTGGCAAAGAAACGCTGCCTAACTCTCATGTTGTGGGTGAGAACCGCAACATCATCGAGGTGGAAACCGTCGCTAAAGAGTGGCGTATTCGTCTGGGCGATAAAGTCGTTGGCGTTCGTAATAATAATTTCGCGCCGGGCGCCGGTGCGGTAGCAACCGGTACGGCTTCCCCGGATGTGCGCAGGGTTCAAATTGGGGAGGATAACTGATGGCCCGTAAAAGTGTCGATGTAGATCAGGAACTCGATGAAAACACCGGAGACGGTGAATTTGAAAGCGAGCGTGGCGGATTTAAAGGCAGTAACCGCCGTTCGGCTCCTGGTATGAAAGCCTTTGTCATACTGATGGCGCTGCTTGCTTTGGTATTCATCGGGATTACGGTCATGGGTAAAATTCGCACCCCGGCTAAAGCTGAAGCTGATAAAGACGGTGGTAAAGCGCAACAGGCCAATACACTGCCAAACTACAGCTTTAACAGCGATCCTGATGTTAATAAACCTGCAACTGCGCAGAATAGCGCCACTGATGCCCGTGCTGTGCAGGCTGCCGCACAGGCAGATGCAGATGCGGGCAGCAGCAATACCGCCGCGCGTACCTCTAATAAGCGTAAAGAACCTTCGCCTGAAGAACTGGCTATGCAGCGTCGTCTGGGCGGCGAGCTGGCCCAGACTAATCAGGCGGCTACAAGCAATAGTCCCGGAGTGCAGCCCCAGGACAACGAAACAAGCGAAGGTAGTTCAGCACTCGCTAAAAACCTGACTCCTGCAAGGCTGAAGGCTAGCCGCGCTGGAGTCATGGCTAATCCCAGCCTGACTGTTCCGAAAGGCAAAATGATCCCCTGTGGTACCGGCACCGAGCTGGATACCACTGTTCCGGGTCAGGTTTCCTGCCGGGTTTCACAGGACGTTTACTCAGCTGATGGACTCGTTAGGCTGATTGATAAAGGCTCATGGGTTGACGGGCAGATTACCGGTGGTATCAAAGACGGCCAGGCGCGCGTGTTTGTTCTCTGGGAGCGTATCCGCAATGACCAGGACGGGACAATCGTTAATATTGACAGTGCCGGAACGAACTCACTCGGCAGCGCGGGGATTCCGGGCCAGGTGGATACCCATATGTGGGAGCGTCTGCGTGGTGCGATCATGATTTCGTTGTTCTCTGACACCTTAACGGCGCTGGTTAACCAGACGCAGAGTAATAACATTCAGTACAACAGCACAGAAAACAGCGGTGAGCAGCTGGCGTCTGAAGCACTTCGCTCTTACATGTCTATCCCCCTACCCTCTACGATCAGCAGGGTGATGCGGTGAGCATTTTTGTTGCCCGCGACCTCGATTTCAGCGGCGTTTATACGCTCGCAGACAACTAAAAAAGTGGGCGCTTAGCGCCCGCTTTTCTTCAGGAGTAATCATGACTGATGCAGCTTTCTATCAACTTGGCCCACTGCGCGAGTATTTAGAAGATCCTACTGTTTTTGAAATTCGCATTAACTGCTTTCAGGAAGTTATCTGTGATACGTTCAGCGGCCGCAGGGTTGTGCAGAACGCGGCAATTACGGCAGATTTTATTAGGAACCTTGCTAAATCGTTGGTGAGCAGCAACAAGCTGACCATGCAGGCCATTAATGACGTGATCCTGCCTGGCGGGATCAGGGGCGTTATCTGTCTGCCCCCTGCGGTGATTGACGGTACAACGGCCGTAGCGTTTCGTAAGGATTTGGCGGCCGATAAAAATCTGGAGCAGCTGACCAGCGAGGGGATTTTCAGTGACTGCCGGAAGATTACCGGCAGCAAGCAAAGCCTAACGGATGATGATTTTTTCCTTAAAGAGCTGCACAGCAGCGAAAAATGGCCCGCATTCCTGCAAACCGCCGTTGAGAAGAAACGCACTATCGTGATCTGCGGTGAAACCGGGTCGGGGAAAACGGTACTCACGCGCGCGCTGTTAAAATCGCTACATAAAGACGAGCGTGTAATTATTTTAGAGGACGTTCACGAAGTCACGGTCGATCACGTTGTAGAAGCCGTTTATATGATGTACGGCGATGCAGGAAAGATCGGCCGCGTCAGCGCCACTGATGCCCTGCGAGCCTGTATGCGTCTGACACCGGGCCGTATCATCATGACTGAGCTTAGGGATGATGCTGCGTGGGATTATCTTAAAGCACTTAATACCGGCCATCCAGGCGGTGTTATGTCAACGCACGCTAACTCTGCGCGCGATGCCTTTAACCGTATTGGGCTGCTTATCAAGGCGACCCCTATCGGCCGTATGCTCGATATGAGCGATATTATGCGAATGCTCTACTCCACCATTGACGTTGTGGTGCATATGGAAAAGCGGAAAATCAAAGAAATTTATTTTGACCCTGAATATAAAATGCAGTGTGTGAACGGGAGCCTGTAATGAAAAACTTAGCAACCTGGCTTCTGGCCGCAGCATTTACGACAGCCGCCCTGCCCGCCTTTGCGGTGGAACCATCCGTTCAGGTTGGCTACTCGCCTGAAGGAAGCGCCCGCGTTCTCGTCCTGAGCGCCATTGACTCCGCAAAAACCTCGATACGGATGATGGCTTATTCTTTTACCGCCCCGGATATTATGAAGGCACTGGTAGCAGCCAAAAAACGGGGAGTTGATGTGAAAATCGTAATTGATGAAAGGGGCAATACGGGGCGCGCCAGCATTGCGGCCATGAACTACATAGCGAACAGCGGCATCCCTTTGCGTACTGACAGTGATTTCCCTATCCAGCATGACAAGGTGATCATCGTGGATAATGTGACCGTTGAAACTGGCAGCTTTAATTTCACCAAAGCGGCCGAAACGAAAAACTCGGAGAATGCGGTGGTGATCTGGAACATGCCTAAGCTCGCTGAATCATTCCTCGAACACTGGCAAGACCGCTGGAATCGGGGGAGAGACTACCGTTCCAGCTACTGAATACTGACCGCCGAAAGGCGGTTTTTTTTGTTCAAAGAAACTGATCTCAGTATCGCGCACGGGGCAGCTGGCCAACGTCGCCGGCATCGCGCCGGCAAAAATCGAAAAACAGAAATATCAGCAAGATAGCTTAAACAGGTGTCGGGAAATTTCGTTGAGATATTTTGAAGGAATCACAGTGTAAGCAGGCGGCCTATTTCAAAAAAGGCGGCTGTACGGTAGTCACTGACTCTCTCGCAGATCTTCCCGCTCATGTACCAGTAATACCCGTCAGTGCTGACAATATCGAGCAAATACCGCATATCATAAACCGTATCGGGTATTACCTCACCCTCACCGGCCAGAACGCCGCTGGCAATAGAATGGTTCCCTCCTCGTACAAAGCCTATCCGCCAGGGCAACCACAAAGTAACGCGGTGGTTAATATCCTGTACCCACGGATTGCCCTTAGCGCTGCCTATATGGGGTCTGAGGTCCAACCATGCGAAAAACCACGTTAAGAAAGCAACCTTCTGAAAAGGCGACGTTTATCAGTTTTTTTTCCGGCCATAAAGGGGGCGGAAATTATTCCCTGCACGGGTATTCGCAAGGATTTCGGTAGTGCTCTGGCTCTGCCCCCCATAACCTGGCGGACAGAGCATGATTGGGAAAGCGGTACCCTCACGGCAGAAACGATTGACGCAGGCTATATTTCTATTATTCTGGAAATATAGATAAAGGAGGTATTATGGATTTAAACACTGCTGCAAACGCACTTCGAGAACTGGGCCACCCGACACGTCTCAGCATATACCGGGAGCTGGTCAGGGCGGGTCATGAAGGCCTGCCGGTTGGCGAACTGCAGAAGCACCTTGAGATTCCTGCCTCCACGCTCAGCCATCATCTTTCAGCGCTGATATCCGCTGGACGGCACTGTTGCAAATAGTCGGTGGTGATAAACTTATCATCCCCTTTTGCTGATGGAGCTGCACATGAACCCATTCAAAGGCCGGCATTTTCAGCGTGACATCATTCTGTGGGCCGTACGCTGGTACTGCAAATACGGCATCAGTTACCGTGAGCTGCAGGAGATGCTGGCTGAACGCGGAGTGAATGTCGATCACTCCACGATTTACCGCTGGGTTCAGCGTTATGCGCCTGAAATGGAAAAACGGCTGCGCTGGTACTGGCGTAACCCTTCCGATCTTTGCCCGTGGCACATGGATGAAACCTACGTGAAGGTCAATGGCCGCTGGGCGTATCTGTACCGGGCCGTCGACAGCCGGGGCCGCACTGTCGATTTTTATCTCTCCTCCCGTCGTAACAGCAAAGCTGCATACCGGTTTCTGGGTAAAATCCTCAACAACGTGAAGAAGTGGCAGATCCCGCGATTCATCAACACGGATAAAGCGCCCGCCTATGGTCGCGCGCTTGCTCTGCTCAAACGCGAAGGCCGGTGCCCGTCTGACGTTGAACACCGACAGATTAAGTACCGGAACAACGTGATTGAATGCGATCATGGCAAACTGAAACGGATAAGGGGTCTGACGCTCAGTGGAACGAAAACTCACGTTAAGCAACGTTTTCTGCCTCTGACGCCTCTTTTAATGGTCTCAGATGTCCTTTGGTCACCAGTTCTGCCAGCGTGAAGGAATAATGGCCGAGCATATTGATATGTCCGTGGCAAAGCGGGGAGAGGCGTGCGATATCTTCATCATTCAGTGTTTCACCCTGCGCCCGGAGATGATCCAGGGCTGCCTGCATATAAATAGTGTTCCATAACACGACGGCGTTAGTGACCAGCCCCAGTGTGCCCAGTTGATCTTCCTGACCGTCGGTATATCGTTTTCTTATCTCACCTTTTTGACCGTGACAGATGGCTCTGGCAACGGCATGGCGACTTTCTCCCCGATTAAGCTGGGTCAGAATGCGCCGGCGGTAATCTTCATCATCAATATAATTAAGCAGATACAGCGTTTTGTTGATGCGCCCCACTTCAATGATTGCCTGAGTCAGTCCGGAAGGACGTTCACTTTTCAGCAATGAACGGACCAGCACTGAAACCTGTACTTTGCCCAGCTTCAGGGAGCCAGCGGTCCGGATCATTTCGTCCCACTGAAGGACTATTTTTCGGGGATCTGATTGCCCTCTGGCAATATCATTCAGCACGCCATAGTCGGCATCATGGTCCATTCGCCAGAAAACCGAAGCACCGGCATCAGCCAGGCGTGGAGAAAACTGGTATCCCAGCAGCCAGAAAAGGCCAAAGACAAGTTCGCTGGCACCTGCTGTATCGGTCATAATTTCGGTTGGATTCAGCCCGGTCTCCTGTTCCAGAAGACCTTCCAGCACAAAGATAGAGTCCCTCAGCGTCCCCGGTATAACGATGCCATGAAAGCCGGAATACTGATCGGACACAAAGTTGTACCAGGTGATCCCTCTGTTATTACCAAAGTATTTGCGGTTCGGTCCGGCATTGATTGTTCTGACTGGCGTAACAAAGCGCATTCCATCTGCAGATGCCACTTCTCCTCCACCCCATATCTGTGCCAGTGGCAGCGTTGCCTGAAAATCAACCAGTCTGGCATTAGCGCTGGTGATAGTTTCAGCCCGCAGATAGTTCGCTTTTGTCCAGTTCAGCCGGTGTCGGGTCAGTGCAGGAACATTTGATCTGATCAGTGGTTCCAGACCGATATTGCAGGCTTCAGCCATCAGCACGGCGCTGATGCTGACGGGCAGATCATCAACTCTGGCACTGGCTTCACTGGCATGGAAAAACTCATCAGCAAATCCGGTATGGGCGTTAATTTCGAGCAGCAACTCCGTTAAATCCACCGGAGGGAGTAGATCACTGATCATTTTGCTCAGTCGTTTCAGACTGTCCGGCTCATCAAGACTGGCGAGGGGAGAAATTGTCAACCGGGGCTTCGGGCCAGAAACATCGAGTTCGACAGCCTCATTTTCGCAAAGACGTGCAGCAACCTGTCTGTAACGACTATCAAGCTGATGACCCAGAGATTTTATTGCTTCCTGCGGGTCTGTCGGGTGCCCCAAAGAACGATAAACCTTAATCCGGTTTGCCTGCCAGTCAGCACCCTGTAGTAATCTTGCACGAGGATCTCCCCACCGGTTACTGCCGGTAACGTAGACATCCCTCCGCCTCAGACTATCCTGCAGTTTACTGAGAAAGCAGAGCGTGTATCCCCTGCGGGTGATATGTTTTTCCTTGTTAATCACCAGCCGTTTCCATGACCGACTGATAATTTCCGTTGGTGCGTCGTCAAAAAACTGCCGCCGTGAGCTGAACTCCCGGCTGAGGTAGTCACAGGCATTCAGAGTGGTAACCCCGGCAGGTGCGGATGAAAATTTAACGGTATTCAGCAGATGGGGCAGGAAACGACGAACGCGCCCGTACTGCTCCACCATTTCTTCATGAAAATTATCGTCTGAGGGCCGGGCAATTTCACGGACAAGCGTGATGATTTCAGCCAGCTTTTGCCTTGGGATGTAGCTGAACACCTCAGCACGAATCGATTCGTCCGGTGTTTCTTCTTTCAGCAGGTACGAACATGCGCTGGCGAGCGCCAATGCAGATTTATCCAGATCCTTCAGCGAGCGGAGCCGTTTTTTCTGCCCAATCTTTCTGGCGTCACGGATGATAACGGCCAGCATGGCGTCCAGAACGGGGGGGTAAGCGGGAACCCCAGAAAATTCCGCCATTCCGCATTGTGGAATTTTTTGGGGGGGTGGTCCGCGGCATGACGACCCGCCAAAGGCTACCGCATCTATCTGAGGCGCTGTGGCGCGACGCTGAAACCCCGGGGAATTCCGCTACTCCAGTTCCAGGTCCGCAATAGTTCGTCCAGGTCGGGTGGCGTACGCCGGAAACGCCGATTTTTCCGCAACCGTTTCTGCGTTGTCGGCAAGGTGGTCTCAGAGAGCGCTCAAGAAGCGGTTTTTCTCGTATGTTTAGCTACGGTGGCCTAGGAGCCTGCGCGGCAGAAGCCAAATCGGCGGAAGATCGAGGACGATACGGGGATGGCTGCCAGTTACCTTCCTTACCGACCCGACCAATCCTATCTGCTGCCCCCTTCTCTGGGAGAGTGGCTACCTGAAGGGCATCTTGCCTACTTCATCAGCGAGACTGTCGATACGCTGGACTTGAGCGCATTCCACGCCCGGTATGCCGGCGGTGGTCCGGGCAATCAGCCGTTTCATCCGGCGATGATGGTCAAAGTGCTGATCTATGGTTACGCGAGCGGCGTCTTCTCTTCGCGCAAACTAGCCAGGAAGCTGTACGAGGATGTCGCGTTGCGTGTGCTGGCCGCTGGAAACTTCCCGGCCCACCGCACGCTGAGTGACTTCCGTGCCCTACACCTGACCGAGCTTGAGAATTTGTTCGTTCAGGTGGTGCAACTGGCGCGCGAATGTGGGCTGGTGAAGCTTGGCACGATCGCGGTCGACGGCACCAAGGTAAAAGCCAACGCCAGCCGCCACAAGGCGATGAGCTATAAGCGCATGAAGCCGGCCGAGGACGAATTGCATTGCGAGATCAAGGCGCTGCTTGATCGCGCCAAGGCTACCGACGACCAGGAGCGTAACGAGCCGGAGCTGGACATTCCTGCCGAGATTTCTCGCCGCGAGAAGCGCCTGGAGGCGATCCAGGCGGCAAAGGCGCGCCTGGAAGCGCGCCAGCGTGAAGCGGACCAGGCCCGGGGGCGCAGCGAAGACGATGGCCGCCGGCCTCGCCATCCGGATGGCTCGGACAAGGGCGGTGGCTCGTACAAACGCGAGTTTGGTGTGCCGGATGACCGTGATCAGGAAAGCTTCACCGATCCGGACAGCCGGATCATGAAACACGCCGGTGGTGGCTCCGAGCAGAGCTACAACGGGTACACAGCGGTCGATGCCGAGCACCAGATCATCGTGGCGGCGGAGTTGACCAACTGCGCCGCGGACAGTCAGGCGCTGCTGGGCATGCTGGCAGCAGTTCAGGCCAACACCGGAGAAATGCCGGCCCAGACGCTGGCGGATGCGGGATTCCGTAGTGAGGCTGTTCTGGCAAAGGTCGCCGATCACCACGGCGATGTCATCGTTGCCCTCGGCCGCGAGGGACGTGAAGATGCCAAGGTCAATGCCAAGACCCATCCGCATACGGCGGCGATTGCGGCGAAATTGAAAACGGAGCAAGGCGATGCAGCTTACCGCCGGCGCAAGTCGATCGTGGAGGCTCCGAATGGTTGGATCAAGGCGGTGATGGGATTGCGTCAGTTCAGCATGAGGGGCCTGGACAAGGTGCAAGCCGAGTGGAAGCTCGTCTGCATGGCGCTAAATCTGAGGCGAATGGCGTATCTGTGAGGGCGAAGGTTAAATGGGGCGGCTCAAATGCACCCCAGTCGTCATAACACGCCGCGCGCCGCAAGATTGGTATCCTTGGCGCCGACGCCTTGCCAATTGCAGAGAGCGCCGCCGCCATCGTCAGTGCTCTACAGAAAACCGGTCACACGGCTCTGCCGCGCAGACTCCTAGCCTAAATGTGACAGTGGTTGGTAATCCATGCCGCCCGCAAGGGCGGCGGTGGTGGGCCAATAGATGATTTTCAGAGCCTTACTGCCCGTTGACGCCCAATCCCTCGAGCGCGAGTCTAGCCGCAGCGGCGATGACGGCCTCGCTGTACTTGTCATCCTTGTTAGGCGCCCGGGTGTAGACGGCCAACACAATAGGTGCGCGCCCAGTGGGCCAGACGACGGCATAGTCATTTGCCGTGCCATACACTCCGCAGGTTCCGGTTTTGTCTCCGACTGCCCAGTCTGCCGGCACCGCCGCGCGGATGCGGTGGTTGCCGGTCGTGTTTCCCTTTAGCCAATCAACAAACTGCTGCCGCTGCGGCGCAGCCAGTGCAGAGCCCAGTGTCAGTTTTTGTAAGCTTTCCGTCACGGCGCGCGGCGATGAGGTATCGCGCGCATCGCCTGGGATGGCGGAGTTCAGCTCCAGCTCCCAGCGGTCCAGACGGAACGTGGTATCGCCGATAGAGCGCATGAAGGCCGTCAGCCCGGCCGGGCCGCCCAACTCCTTCAGCAACAAATTGGCGGCGGCGTTATCACTGTATTGCACGGCGGCCGCGGACAGCTCCGCCACCGTCATGCCTGTTGTCAGATATTTTTCCGAGATGGGTGACCACGGAACCAGCGCATTTTTGCCGTAACGGATGGGTGTGTCCAGCAAGCCGGCCTGCTGCTGGCTGCGAGCCAGCACAGCGGCAGCAAGAAAGCCCTTGAATGAGCTGCACAGTGGGAAGCGCTCCTCAGCGCGGTAACTTACAGTTGCGCCTGAGCCGGTATCCATCGCGTACACACCGATGGAGCCGCCAAAGTCCTGTTCGAGTTTAGCGAATGGTTCCGCGACGAGGTTGGTCAGCGCGGTGGCAGAAAAGCCAGCCAGCGGCCATGAGAGACAAGACAGCAGAACTAGACGGCGATACAGTGACATCAACGATATTCCTTGTTTGAAGGTGGAGCTAGGTGTAGCGGCCGGATGTAATCAGGCCGCTACAGCTGGGATTATCACCGAGCGGCAAGCCGCTCCCTCTCCAGAGGCTGTAACGGCTGTAACTGCCCCGGATGGGCACACATCGGGTTGGTAAGTCCCTGGCACCACAACGTCCAGCGCTATTGAAAAACGAATCAGGTCGGCGTTCATGGGTCGGCCACCTCGCCTGACCTCGGCATCCACGTTACGGACGGCCTCAGGAAGTCCTGGCCAAGCCCCGACTATTGGGGCGCGAAGATAGCACCGAGGGTACGCCGGTGTCAACACCAACTGAAAACTGACCCACTTTACCCCTGAATCACCAAAGTAATACTGACCCACCTGGATCATTCGGGTTTGGAATTTTTCCTGACCACTCCCGCCTTCCTCTTGTCCTTCAAGCGGTAGCTTTCGCCGCTCAGGGTCAGGATATGGGCATGGTGCAGCAGCCGATCCAGCATCGCGGCTGTCAGGGTGGTATCGCCGGCAAACGCGTCGGCCCACTGGCTGAACGGCAGGTTCGAGGTCAGGATCATCGCCCCTTTCTCATAGCGCTTCGCCACCACCTGAAAGAACAGGTTCGCTTCCTCGCGTCCGAAAGGCAGGTAGCCGATCTCATCGATCACCAGCAGCCGTGGACCGAGGATGGCGCGGTTGAAGTATTCCTTCAGCCGCCCTTGTCGCTGCGCCGTGCTCAGTTGCAGCATCAGGTCGGCTGCCGTGATGAAGCGTGTCTTGACCCCGGCTTGCGCGGCCTTGTAACCCAAGGCGATGGCGAGGTGGGTCTTGCCGATGCCAGAGGGTCCGATCAGCACCACGTTCTCGGCCCGTTCGACAAACGCCAGACTGCCCAGCTCCTGCACCAGTGCCTTGGGCACGCCGGGGTTGAAGCTGAAGTCATAGTCCTCCAGGGTCTTGATGCCCGGGAAGCAAGCCATCCGCGTCAGCAGTTCGCGGCTGCGCTGCTGGCGACACCCCGCTTCATGCCGCAACAGGTGTTCCAGGAAGTCGGTGAAGCTGAAGTCCTCGCGCACCGCCTGCTGCGCCAGGACGGGGTAATGCGTTGCCACCCGTTCGAGTTTGAGTTGCTGGCACAGGGCGTCGATCCGCTCATGCTGGAGGTTCATCGGCAGGCCTCCCCAATTGCGTCATAGACAGACAGTGGGTGCTGGAGAGATTCCAGTGGTACCGGGCGGAGACTGTTATCCAGCAGGGGGGCCTCGTCGCGCCGCACACGGGATGGCAAGGGTTGCAGGTGTTCCCGCTCCTGCCGCCAACGGTCGATGGGGCGCTCGTTCAGGGTGGCGTGGACCCGCACATTCGCCTCGTCTGCCAACCAGTCACGGACGCGTCGGTTGGCAGCAGCACAATCGAGCAGCAGCCCCGTGCCCTTCATCCGGGTCAGCAACGGGTTGTAGAAGCTCTCGCGGAAGTAGCGATTGAAGCGCTCGACCTTGCCTTTGGTCTGGGCCCGATACGGGCGACACAGCCGGATCCGGAACCCCAGGTCATCGGCCAGTTGAAGCAAGCCGGGGTGAAAACGGTGCTTGCCGTCACCGTAGGCATCGCGTTCCAGCACCACGGTCTTCATGTTGTCGAACAACACCTCGCGGGGCACACCGCCCAGATAGTCAAAAGCCAGCAACAGGGAGTCCCGCACGGACTCGAAGGATTCGTCCGGTACGAAGGTGACAAACGTCATGCGGCTGTATCCCAGCGTGGCGACGAAGGCCGACATGGGGGATCTGGCCCGGCGCAAGACCACGAAATCAGCCTGCAACTGCCGTCCGGGCTCGGTCTCGAAACGGACGGCCGGACCTGCTTCGCGGCGGGCGGGCTTGAGCGTGGCGAGGAAGGCGCGCAATAACGAGAGACCGCCGCCATACCCTTGAGCGCGGATTTCCCGATTCAGGACGGTGGCAGGCAGCCAGATGGGGTGGGCCTGCTCGACCCGTTGCCGCAGATAAGATTCAAATGGCCCCAGTTTGGTGGGGCGTGGTTCACGGGGCTGGTATCGCGCTACCGACGGATCGCGGAGGTAGCGGCGCACGGTATTGCGCGAGACCCCCAACGTGCGGGCGATGTGCCGGATGGAGTGGCCCTGTCGGGCAAGAACTCTGATTTCCACGGTTTGCTCCTGGGTCAACATCGACGGCCTCGAAAAGGCCGCCAAACTAGCCCAGGTGGATCAGTTTTACTTCGCTGGGGTGGGTCAGTTTTACACTGCTGCTAACACGGAACCGCTGAAAATTCCGTCACTCCAGTTCCAGGCCTGCGACGATCGCATCGAGATCGATCGTCTTGCCGCTGCTTTGAAAGGTGTAGTGCCCGTTGAGCAGGATGTGCCGCCATGCCGCAGGCGAAATTTTTGTGATGAGTGCCAGCGCCTTGCTGTTGCCGGCCGCCTCGTACTTGGTCACCAGCCGCGACAAGATTGCCGAGTTGTAGAAAATGATCGTGTTGGCGATCAGCCGTGCGCACTGGTTGCTGATCTCGATTTCAATGTCGGTGCGACCGGTCAGTTCCTTCTTACCGCCGACCTGGGCAATGGCCGAGCGTAGCTGATGGTAGGACTCGAGGCGATTTTGCGAGCGGTGCACGTTGCGTTCCAGTTGCGGATCGCGCAGGTAGCGAAGCGTGTAGATGCTGCGGATGAGCTTGTCGAACTCGAAGATCGCGCGCCGCGTCGGGTTCGTCGTGGTGTAGGTGCACAGCTTGCGGATCAGCGTGCCCTGCGTCATTTCCTTCAGCCCGAGTGTGGCGACGATCCGGTCGATGTTCGGCTTCTCGCGATGGATGAGATCGCAGTCGATTTTCCCGACTGGCCGAATCAGGCACGCCTGATACTGTGCTGGATCGTCAGCGCAGTAGAGTTCTTTCAATTGCGCGTTGAGGTCGGTGAAGCGCGGCTCGAACCGCCGGCCAAACCAATGCAGGATGGCGAAGTTGGCCTTGTTGACGCTGTGCATGTCGCCGGTGATCGCGGTCGGCATGATGTCCGACGTGTTGCGATACCAGATGTCGAACACGTGGTGGGCCTCGTAGTCGTGCGCGCCGATCAGGTAGCCGTTGAGCGGGATGTGGTTGCACAGCAGCGTGTAGGCGACCACGCCCTTGCCGCGCCCGAAGTACTTGCGCGAATAGCGCGCCTTCACGGTCGGCCGTTCGACGCTGAATTTCTGCCCGTCGACGGCACCGTACAGCGTTTCGAGGTCGAACGAGTAGTATGGGAAGATCGGTAGCGTGGCGATGGCGTTGCTGATGCAGTCGTTGGCCGCGTGCAGCGTTGCCTGGCGCAGGTACTGCTGGTAGCCGCTATCCAGCACGTGGTACGGGATGTCGCTGGTGCGCGCCATGACGTGGTTGCCGTGGTTCATCGCTTGCGCGATGATGACCGCCATCAGGCTGTCAGCGTCGGCGACCTTCTTCGCGTAGCGCGGCTGCATGGGCGTGAACGCCGACAGAAACTTGCACTCGTCGTTGACGAAGCGAAACACGTCGGCCACGTCGCAGAACGGAAGCTTCTCGTAGAATGCCTTTTCGCGCGCTTTCTCATTCTCGCTCTTGGGCTTGCGCCAGGTCAGTTTCTGCGTGTCCTTGTTGTATTCGAGGTGCGTCAGCTTGCCCTGTTTCAGCTCGCGGTTGAACGCCAGCCACTGCGTGCGCAGTTCGGCAGTCAGCGCATCGAGTTGGGCATGGACGGGTTGCTGCAGGAAGGGGATCTCCATTTTTGCGAGCACATCGATCTTCCTGTCCATCTCAACCAGTTCATCTGAGAAGTGCCGGTGTTGCAGGCTGTCGTCGAGGTAGAGTTCACCCGATTGGAGACGCTTCCTGATCTGGCGGTACAGCCAGAACTCGTAGCGGTCAGCGTGCAGGCCGGTTGGTTTACCGTCGGCGTCGAAGGTCAGCAGGTACGGCCGCAAGCGTTTCGGAAGTGTCGCCGCGGGCCACTCGTCGAGTGGCCGTTGCGACAGCCGCTGCTGCTTGGCAAAAACACCTTTGGCCCAGGCCAGCGCGGCAAGCCATGGACTGTCTGGATTGGAGCCGGAGAGGTCGAGCGCAACGTACAGTGGACGAAGATGGCGGCGCATGCGGTCGGCCAGCCCGTCCACCGCCTGCCACTGCAAGGCCAGCTTGCTCGCCGGCTTCACGCTCATACGCTGCGCCGTGGTTTGCAGCGTATCGCGAGGCATGATCTTGTAGGCGCGCTGCCGCACCTCGCCGAAGGGCGTGGGATCGGCCACGCTATCATCAACGTAGAGTGACAGCAGGCGGCCTACCCGCGGCGTTTCCTGCTGACGGCGCACCTGCTCGTCGGCAAAGGATTGTTTGGCACCAGCGCTGCTTTCGTCCTCCAACTGCTTCATGTGGTACGCCATCGCATCGACCAGGTTGTCGGAGAGCTGCCGGTAGCGTACCCAGGCATAGCACAGCAGGTAGAGTTGGGTCTGATCGGCCTTCAGATTGCGCAGGTCGTGGACGGTGTAGAAGTTTGCCAGGCTCGCGTAGTACAGCAGGTTCTGCTGCGAGACGTCGAGTTTAGGCAGCAGTGTCTTGGCGATTGCGTGCAGCGGCTCCAGCGTGGCGCGCTTTTCGCGCTCGCGGACCATCTGGCGCCAGCCGAAATTCTTGGCGTCCTGCTTGAGCGCCGCCAGTTGCGACAGGGTGTCATCACGGACCAGAAGCTGGCTCAGCGCGGCCTTGGCAGATTCGTCCAACGCTTGCTCCAGCAGATTGCCCAGGCGCCGGCGCTCGGCGGATAGCGTTTCGCTGACCAACTCTTGCAAGGTCGTATAGCCGGGCCGGATAATCTTGTGCTCATTGAGCCAGACGATCAGCTCGGCGGCGACGAACCCCGGCGTTACGTCACGCCGCACGGTCCGTGCGGCCTGCTGCTCGAGCTGCGGCAGGAAGGCGGCCGACCACGGCCAGTAGCCGAATAGTTTGGCGATCTGCTCGCGCTGGGTGTAGCGTTCATGCTTGGTGATCGCCTTGGGTTCGAACACCTCGCCGTGGAAATAGCGGCTCAGCACGAAAGCGCAATCGTCCTCGACTTCGTCCCAGTCGAAACTGAAGAAGGCATGCTTGGCCTTGAAGTAGCCGATCTGCAAGAGGCAATAGACCTTGGCATGAAGACTGGGCCGGCTGTTGGCAAGCGCCAACTCGGTTTCTGTCACAGCCAGATATTCCAGCTGCTGCGCATCATCGAACTCCGGCAGGCCATACAAGGCCTCCTGTTCGGCGTCGGATAGGACGCTGAGTAGCTTGTTCTTCTTGCTCATGGCCCGTTCTTGCTATCTTGAGGTTTCGTAGAAACATGGGGCATTTTCGATTCTACTGAAATAATCGTTATTATCGCGTTACTCGCTTTTCGAATCGCAACCTGTCCATATGAAAACGGGCCAGACTACGGCTTCGAGTTCTACCCCAGTCGGCTTTCCCGATGCGGATTCGCTGGCTGCCTTGCGCGGCTGGTACGCGGGACTCAGCTCTCGCGCGGCCGTTGAACACTACCTGGCGGCACGCAAGGCCGCCGGTCAATCAGCGCGAGGGATGCTGGGGCATATCCGCCGCCAGCTCATCGTTTTCGCCAACAGCCGCCACCGGCCGGATCTGGCCGACGTGTTCCAGCACGCCCCCGAAGAGCGACAGGGGCGCGCGGGTGCCGTCGAACGCGCGATCCGGCTCTTGCCCACGCTGCCGGCGCCGAAGCCCCAGATCAGCGACAGCATCGACCAGTGGCTGTCTCCGAGGACCGTCAGGGCACTGCAGGCGTACGGTATCCACACCCTCTCGGCGCTGACCGTGCGCATTCCCCGCCGGCGTGGCTGGTGGAAAGCCATCGAGGGACTCGGCATGACAGGCGCCCGGCAGGTCGAGGCTTTCTTTGCCGCACATCCGCAGCTCACCGAGCGCGCCCGGGCCCTGATCCCGATTATTCAGCCCAGCGGCATCGTGCCGTGGGAGCAGTTGCGTCTGCCGAACGAAGTCGACGGCTCGCAGGGCAATTTCCGGGCCCCGCGCAACGCTTGCACGCTGAATGCGACCAACGACTACGAGGCCGTGCAGGCCTGGCTGGCGCTGCACGAGACTGTCGCCACACAGCGCGCCTATCGCAAGGAGGCTGCGCGGCTAATCCTGTGGGCCATCGTCGAACGCGGACGGGCGCTATCATCCCTGACCACGGACGATGCAATCGCGTACCGGGCCTTTGTCCGGCACCCGACCCCGCGCGAGCGTTGGGTGGGGCCACCTCGACCACGCGATTCGGTGGAATGGCGCCCCTTCTCGGGCGGCTTGTCCGCACGCTCGGCAGCGTATGCGCTGACGGTGCTCTCGGCGCTGTTCCGGTGGCTCATCGAGCAGCGCTATGTGCTGGCCAACCCTTTCGCCGGCGTCAAGGTACGCGGTCACGCCTTGCGGCCCGCACTGGATACGGCGCGAGGCTTTACCGAGGGAGAATGGCTACTGCTGCGCGCCATTGCAGACGGCCTGGAATGGTCCTACGGCTGGTCCGAGCCGGCAGCACAACGCCTGCGCTTCATGCTCGACTTCGGCTATGCCACGGGCCTGCGCGCTAGCGAACTGGTCGGCGCCGTCCTGGGTAATGTCCGCCTCGACGAGCACGGTGACCACTGGCTGCATTTGGTTGGCAAAGGTGGCAAACCAGGTAAGGTGGCCTTGCCGCCGCTCGCGTATACGGCGCTGGACCAATACTTGGCACAGCGTCAACTGCCAGTCAGCCGGGAACGGTGGAATCCGAAAACGCCCCTGGTGGGCAGTCTTGGGGAAGACGGTAATGCCGGCATCACCGGCCCTCACCTTTGGTGCGTGTTGCGAAGATTCTTTACGCAAGCCGCTGAGGCCATTGAGGCCGATCATCCGGTCGCCGCCGAAAAGCTGCGCCGTGCCACGCCTCATTGGATGCGTCACAGTCATGCCAGCCATGCGTTGGCCCGGGGAGCTCAGCTCACCGCGGTGCGCGACAACCTACGCCATGCGTCGATCGCCACGACGTCGATGTATTTGCATGGCGATGAGCTCGAGCGCGCCAGGCAGATGCGGCAGGCTTTTGGCGCTCGTCACGTCAAGCGAGGAGTCGACTGAATTTTCATCATACGGAATGACGGAATTTTCTGGGATTCCCGCTTAGAACCCCAGAACGTCCAATGCATCATCCAGCGCCAGCGTTTCCCATGCAAGGACAAAGGCAACCAGAACCGCCATCCTTTTCTGCGGTGACATCCTGGCAATATTGAACACCGAAGTCATACCAGCATAACGTGCGAGATTTTTCAGGCGCACAGCCGGGAGTGTACTCAGGTTTTCAGCATGCAGGCCAAAATCGTTCAGAGTTTTCCAGCGTTCAATTGCTTCATTAAACGCCGGACCACTGATGGTCACAGGGCCCTTTTTCAGTGATTCCAGTAAAGACAGGCGGCTGCAATCAGTTGGCCCCAGCAGCATCTCCAGCTGTGAACGCTGTTCGGCTGACGGTATCAGTGCCAGTTTGTTCCACAGGCGCAACGTCGCCTTTTCCCTTACCTCTGAAATCAACCGGGTCAGCGTAGTGGCTCCGGGGAGAATAATACGATGTTGCATAAGCCACCCTGTCGCCAGATCGAAAAGCAGGCCAGGACGTTCGTTGCTTATCCAGCTCCGGGTATATAAAAGACGGGTAAGGCGAAATGTCCAGGGCCAGGCAAATTCACGATACTGATAGTGCTGACGTATCAGCGCTGCATGCTCACGGCGGGTATTTTCCCTCTGACCGTATTCTGCAAGAACGGTGATATCACGAATCCCGAGCTGTCTGGCGGTAAAATGCCGGACGCCGGAAGGAATATGATTCATATCGGTGAGGAAGGTGCCCAGAAAACGGACACATCCAATTTGCAGGGCAATGCCCAGACGGTTGTGATCACCTCTGCTTTTTCCGATAAATTCCTTGTCTGCTTCATCAAGGTGAAAATATCGTGCCAGCTGAAGCTCATCCGGTTCACCGGTGAATCTGCCATAGCTTTCAGTCTGCTCAGTGGTCAGAAAGTCAACGGGCATATCGGCCTCCCTGCCTGACGGGCATTTAGTAACATTTTTCCAACCGTACGAAATGTTATAAATTATCAGACATAGTAAAACGGCTTCGTTTGAGTGTCCATTAAATCGTCATTTTGGCATAATAGACACATCGTGTCTGATATTCGATTTAAGGTACATTTTTATGCGAATTTTTGGTTATGCGCGGGTCTCAACCAGCCAGCAGTCCCTCGATATTCAGATCAGAGCGCTCAAAGATGCAGGGGTAAAAGCTAACCGCATCTTTACCGACAAGGCATCCGGCAGTTCAACAGATCGGGAAGGGCTGGATTTGCTGAGGATGAAGGTGGAGGAAGGTGATGTCATTCTGGTGAAGAAGCTCGACCGTCTTGGCCGCGACACCGCCGACATGATCCAACTGATAAAAGAGTTTGATGCTCAGGGTGTAGCGGTTCGGTTTATTGACGACGGGATCAGTACCGACGGTGATATGGGGCAAATGGTGGTCACCATCCTGTCGGCTGTGGCACAGGCTGAACGCCGGAGGATCCTAGAGCGCACGAATGAGGGCCGACAGGAAGCAAAGCTGAAAGGAATCAAATTTGGCCGCAGGCGTACCGTGGACAGGAACGTCGTGCTGACGCTTCATCAGAAGGGCACTGGTGCAACGGAAATTGCTCATCAGCTCAGTATTGCCCGCTCCACGGTTTATAAAATTCTTGAAGACGAAAGGGCCTCGTGATACGCCTATTTTTATAGGTTAATGTCATGATAATAATGGTTTCTTAGACGTCAGGTGGCACTTTTCGGGGAAATGTGCGCGGAACCCCTATTTGTTTATTTTTCTAAATACATTCAAATATGTATCCGCTCATGAGACAATAACCCTGATAAATGCTTCAATAATATTGAAAAAGGAAGAGTATGAGTATTCAACATTTCCAAACAAAGTTAGGCATCACAAAGTACAGCATCGTGACCAACAGCAACGATTCCGTCACACTGCGCCTCATGACTGAGCATGACCTTGCGATGCTCTATGAGTGGCTAAATCGATCTCATATCGTCGAGTGGTGGGGCGGAGAAGAAGCACGCCCGACACTTGCTGACGTACAGGAACAGTACTTGCCAAGCGTTTTAGCGCAAGAGTCCGTCACTCCATACATTGCAATGCTGAATGGAGAGCCGATTGGGTATGCCCAGTCGTACGTTGCTCTTGGAAGCGGGGACGGATGGTGGGAAGAAGAAACCGATCCAGGAGTACGCGGAATAGACCAGTCACTGGCGAATGCATCACAACTGGGCAAAGGCTTGGGAACCAAGCTGGTTCGAGCTCTGGTTGAGTTGCTGTTCAATGATCCCGAGGTCACCAAGATCCAAACGGACCCGTCGCCGAGCAACTTGCGAGCGATCCGATGCTACGAGAAAGCGGGGTTTGAGAGGCAAGGTACCGTAACCACCCCAGATGGTCCAGCCGTGTACATGGTTCAAACACGCCAGGCATTCGAGCGAACACGCAGTGTTGCCTAACCCTTCCATCGAGGGGGACGTCCAAGGGCTGGCGCCCTTGGCCGCCCCTCATGTCAAACGTTAAACATCATGAGGGAAGCGGTGATCGCCGAAGTATCGACTCAACTATCAGAGGTAGTTGGCGTCATCGAGCGCCATCTCGAACCGACGTTGCTGGCCGTACATTTGTACGGCTCCGCAGTGGATGGCGGCCTGAAGCCACACAGTGATATTGATTTGCTGGTTACGGTGACCGTAAGGCTTGATGAAACAACGCGGCGAGCTTTGATCAACGACCTTTTGGAAACTTCGGCTTCCCCTGGAGAGAGCGAGATTCTCCGCGCTGTAGAAGTCACCATTGTTGTGCACGACGACATCATTCCGTGGCGTTATCCAGCTAAGCGCGAACTGCAATTTGGAGAATGGCAGCGCAATGACATTCTTGCAGGTATCTTCGAGCCAGCCACGATCGACATTGATCTGGCTATCTTGCTGACAAAAGCAAGAGAACATAGCGTTGCCTTGGTAGGTCCAGCGGCGGAGGAACTCTTTGATCCGGTTCCTGAACAGGATCTATTTGAGGCGCTAAATGAAACCTTAACGCTATGGAACTCGCCGCCCGACTGGGCTGGCGATGAGCGAAATGTAGTGCTTACGTTGTCCCGCATTTGGTACAGCGCAGTAACCGGCAAAATCGCGCCGAAGGATGTCGCTGCCGACTGGGCAATGGAGCGCCTGCCGGCCCAGTATCAGCCCGTCATACTTGAAGCTAGGCAGGCTTATCTTGGACAAGAAGATCGCTTGGCCTCGCGCGCAGATCAGTTGGAAGAATTTGTTCACTACGTGAAAGGCGAGATCACCAAGGTAGTCGGCAAATAATGTCTAAAACAAAGTTATGCACCTATTAAGCGCACAGCGGAGCAATGAAGGATACCTTGATGAAAAAAATTTTGCTGCTGCATATGTTGGTGTTCGTTTCCGCCACTCTCCCAATCAGTTCCGTGGCTTCTGATGAGGTTGAAACGCTTAAATGCACCATCATCGCAGACGCCATTACCGGAAATACCTTATATGAGACCGGAGAATGTGCCCGTCGTGTGTCTCCGTGCTCGTCTTTTAAACTTCCATTGGCAATCATGGGGTTTGATAGTGGAATCTTGCAGTCGCCAAAATCACCTACGTGGGAATTGAAGCCGGAATACAACCCGTCTCCGAGAGATCGCACATACAAACAAGTCTATCCGGCGCTATGGCAAAGCGACTCTGTTGTCTGGTTCTCGCAGCAATTAACAAGCCGTCTGGGAGTTGATCGGTTCACGGAATACGTAAAGAAATTTGAGTACGGTAATCAAGATGTTTCCGGTGACTCGGGGAAGCATAACGGCTTGACCCAGTCATGGCTGATGTCGTCGCTCACCATATCTCCCAAGGAGCAAATTCAGTTTCTTCTACGCTTTGTCGCGCATAAGCTGCCTGTATCCGAAGCGGCTTATGACATGGCGTATGCCACAATCCCGCAGTACCAGGCAGCCGAAGGATGGGCTGTACATGGAAAAAGCGGCAGCGGCTGGCTTCGGGACAATAACGGCAAGATAAATGAAAGTCGTCCGCAGGGCTGGTTCGTGGGCTGGGCTGAAAAAAACGGACGGCAAGTTGTTTTCGCCCGATTGGAAATAGGAAAGGAAAAGTCCGATATTCCCGGCGGGTCTAAAGCACGAGAGGATATTCTCGTGGAATTACCCGTGTTGATGGGTAACAAATGATATGTGGCGTCATCGAGAGCAGATGCATAACCCTGCGCTCGAGCGGACCTCGCGCATAAAGCCGCGCGAGTCCGCTCACCTTGAACGTTAGATGCACTAAGCACATAATTGCTCACAGCCAAACTATCAGGTCAAGTCTGCTTTTATTATTTTTAAGCGTGCATAATAAGCCCTACACAAATTGGGAGATATATCATGAAAAGAGTTTGATGCTCAGGGTGTAGCGGTTCGGTTTATTGACGACGGGATCAGTACCGACGGTGATATGGGGCAAATGGTGGTCACCATCCTGTCGGCTGTGGCACAGGCTGAACGCCGGAGGATCCTAGAGCGCACGAATGAGGGCCGACAGGAAGCAAAGCTGAAAGGAATCAAATTTGGCCGCAGGCGTACCGTGGACAGGAACGTCGTGCTGACGCTTCATCAGAAGGGCACTGGTGCAACGGAAATTGCTCATCAGCTCAGTATTGCCCGCTCCACGGTTTATAAAATTCTTGAAGACGAAAGGGCCTCGTGATACGCCTATTTTTATAGGTTAATGTCATGATAATAATGGTTTCTTAGACGTCAGGTGGCACTTTTCGGGGAAATGTGCGCGGAACCCCTATTTGTTTATTTTTCTAAATACATTCAAATATGTATCCGCTCATGAGACAATAACCCTGATAAATGCTTCAATAATATTGAAAAAGGAAGAGTATGAGTATTCAACATTTCCGTGTCGCCCTTATTCCCTTTTTTGCGGCATTTTGCCTTCCTGTTTTTGCTCACCCAGAAACGCTGGTGAAAGTAAAAGATGCTGAAGATCAGTTGGGTGCACGAGTGGGTTACATCGAACTGGATCTCAACAGCGGTAAGATCCTTGAGAGTTTTCGCCCCGAAGAACGTTTTCCAATGATGAGCACTTTTAAAGTTCTGCTATGTGGCGCGGTATTATCCCGTGTTGACGCCGGGCAAGAGCAACTCGGTCGCCGCATACACTATTCTCAGAATGACTTGGTTGAGTACTCACCAGTCACAGAAAAGCATCTTACGGATGGCATGACAGTAAGAGAATTATGCAGTGCTGCCATAACCATGAGTGATAACACTGCGGCCAACTTACTTCTGACAACGATCGGAGGACCGAAGGAGCTAACCGCTTTTTTGCACAACATGGGGGATCATGTAACTCGCCTTGATCGTTGGGAACCGGAGCTGAATGAAGCCATACCAAACGACGAGCGTGACACCACGATGCCTGCAGCAATGGCAACAACGTTGCGCAAACTATTAACTGGCGAACTACTTGGGGTCGGTTCCGGCTGAGGGCGAAATGACACCCTAAGCGTTAGCTCTGTGTCGTTGCACGATGTCAGCGACGGTATTCTTGCTGATACCGAGCTCGCGTGCGATCCAGCGATAGCTGCGTCCCTCGGCCCTCATCGCAACCACCTTAGGCAAAAGGGCACTGTTGCAAAGTTAGCGATGAGGCAGCCTTTTGTCTTATTCAAAGGCCTTACATTTCAAAAACTCTGCTTACCAGGCGCATTTCGCCCAGGGGATCACCATAATAAAATGCTGAGGCCTGGCCTTTGCGTAGTGCACGCATCACCTCAATACCTTTGATGGTGGCGTAAGCCGTCTTCATGGATTTAAATCCCAGCGTGGCGCCGATTATCCGTTTCAGTTTGCCATGATCGCATTCAATCACGTTGTTCCGGTACTTAATCTGTCGGTGTTCAACGTCAGACGGGCACCGGCCTTCGCGTTTGAGCAGAGCAAGCGCGCGACCATAGGCGGGCGCTTTATCCGTGTTGATGAATCGCGGGATCTGCCACTTCTTCACGTTGTTGAGGATTTTACCCAGAAACCGGTATGCAGCTTTGCTGTTACGACGGGAGGAGAGATAAAAATCGACAGTGCGGCCCCGGCTGTCGACGGCCCGGTACAGATACGCCCAGCGGCCATTGACCTTCACGTAGGTTTCATCCATGTGCCACGGGCAAAGATCGGAAGGGTTACGCCAGTACCAGCGCAGCCGTTTTTCCATTTCAGGCGCATAACGCTGAACCCAGCGGTAAATCGTGGAGTGATCGACATTCACTCCGCGTTCAGCCAGCATCTCCTGCAGCTCACGGTAACTGATGCCGTATTTGCAGTACCAGCGTACGGCCCACAGAATGATGTCACGCTGAAAATGCCGGCCTTTGAATGGGTTCATGTGCAGCTCCATCAGCAAAAGGGGATGATAAGTTTATCACCACCGACTATTTGCAACAGTGCCCAGTCCACGCCTCAGAACTTGTGGGCTCGCTTTTAAAAAGTTCCCGTCCGTCAGGGCTGGCGCAGGCGATTATGGAGGTGGGACGGGTCAACAAGACGCTGTACCTCCTCAACTACATTGATGATGAAGAATATCGTCGCAGGATACTGACTCAGCTTAACCGGGGAGAAGGCCGTCACGCCGTGGCAAGGGCGATCTGTTACGGCCAACGTGGTGAGATTAGAAAACGTTACCGTGAGGGGCAGGAGGATCAACTGGGTGCGCTGGGGCTTGTCACTAACGCAGTTGTATTGTGGAACACGCTTTATATGCAGGAAGCGCTATCACATTTGCGCAGCGCTGGTGAGATCCCGGAAGACGAGCATATCTCACGCCTGTCGCCACTGATGTACGGTCATATCAACATGCTGGGACATTATACGTTCACGCTGCCGGAAAATATTCTGAAGGGAGAGTTGAGGCCATTAAATTTCAATTCAAACAATGAATTATTGCCTTAACGTGGTTTTTTACACGATTGAACCTCGAACCCCTATATCGGCTAAAGCACTCCGGTAGCTTGATTCACCCCACGGCCACGGCAGGATCTTGGCCGTCGCAAGCGCCAGGGGAAAATCTTCAGCTGCAAGCCTGAGTGATTTCATGTGCGTGTAATCCATCGCCCAGATGATTTTTGTGAAGAAGAACTCGCGCTCGTTCATGTCCGGGCGCGCGTCCTGGCCCTCCGTGCCAACGGCCAGCAAGTAATCGGCCTGAATTGGCAGTATCAGCGCGCGTAGTAAGTCATGGATCGCCGGTTGCGGCAGTCTGCGCGCCAGATTAATTACCCGGTCGAACTTCAGTTTATCCTGCTTGCGCTTGTCGGTCTGCTCCATCAGATTTCATGGCCCCCTTCTTCATGCTCATGCTCATGGGTGTGTTCTTTTCCGGTATGGCTCTGTTCCGCCTGAGACGTCTGCGGCATGGCGTAATCGTCGTAAATGCTGCTGTCAAAGTCGTAGTCTGATGCTTCGGCATAATGCTCGTAATCGGCATACTCCTGCGCGCTCCACTGCTGATCGTCGGCAGCAGCATAATCATGGGCCAGTTCTGCATCATTTTGCTGTGCTTCATGACGCCGCAGGCCAACGGAATCATCCATAGGGTTCTGCTTAAGATGAAAGGCGTCCTCTGCGTTGCTCACCGGCTGATAATCAGTGCCGGTTGTCATGTTATGTTCATCGGGTTTCTGGTTAAACGCCATGCTTTCCCCCGTGGCTTCTGGCAGACCTTTTTCAGCTGATCGGGTTTCTAAACTGGTATCGCGGCCAATATCCTTAAACCTGGCCTCAAGCCCAAAGAAACGGTCAATTTCTGCGGCCGTGGTTTTCGGGCTGTCGCGGCTCACGCTCGATGCCAAAGATTTTTTATCGTCGGTAAAAATTTCCACCTCATGACGCGCACGCGAAATACCAACATAAAAAACGTCCTTAGAAGTGGTAAGCGATTTGGTATCTATGTTGAACAACACGCGATCACAGGTAAGCCCCTGGGATTTGTGGACGGTGGTTGCATAAGCATAGGAAAGATAAGAAGCCTGTTTTTTGTCCAGCTCAACCGTGCGCCCTTTTTTGTCCTCAAGCGTCAGTTTTTCACCCTCCACGGTTTTCACCGTGAAGCGGTCGCCGTTGGCAACGTCCAGCGTTTTATCGTTACGCGTTACCATGACCTTATCGCCCGGCGCCAGTTCGGCGCTGACTGCCTGGTATACAGACAGCTTGGTGTGTGTACGCGGGCTGAAAGCGATCTGCTCACCGCTGCTGCTTTCAACCGTCAATTTGTTGCCCGGCCCGGTATCAAGAACCTGGTAAGACTCGCCCCGCTTCATACCATTTTTGTAATCCTGTTCGGGGATAATGATTTGCCCTTTACTGAAATAACGGCTGTCGCGGCGTTCCGCCTGTGTCGAATCCACGCGGTCAAGTAGCGTGAACGTTTCGCCGGTTCCGGCAAGCCCCAGATTGCCCCGGATGTAGTCATTGAGGGTTTTGCGTGAGGCGTTCGTACCAGAGATTATCAGGGTGGCATCCTGTTGTTCTGAGGACAGAGACAGGTAGCGATCGGCAAGTTGAGCGAGTCGGGGCGCTTCTTCCTTCAGTTCGTTCACGCCGGTGATATTTTTCAGGGCGCGCGCGGCATTACCTTCAGCGGCATACTTAACCGCCTCAAGCAAAACTTCATTCTTCTGTCGCTGAATGTCTTTCATGTAGCTGGTCTGCATACCTGCTTTAATCAGCTGCTCAAAAGGCTTACCGGCTTCTACCGCTTTCGTCTGTGACGTATCCCCCAGGAATACCGCGCGAGCGTTATGCTTCTCGATCACCTCCATCAGCTGTTTCATCTGCCGGGCGGGTATAACCCCGGCTTCATCAATGAATACGACTGATTTTTCATCCAGCTTTTTATCCTTCGCTTTGAGGAAGGCGGCAACGGTGCGGGCCGGTAATCCATCATCTTCAAGCGCTTTTTTCTGTGTCCCATAGGGGGCCAGCGCCGTGACCTTCAGCCCTTGTGACTCCAGCAGCTCTTTAGCGGCCATCGTCATATAGCTTTTACCGGTACCGGCGTAACCATGTGCGGCCACAAAACGATCTTTGCTCGTCACAATTTCTGTAACTGCGCGCATCTGCTCATTCTTGAGGGTTTTCCCGGCGAGCAGCTGGCCTGCAATCTCTGCGGTCAGCTGTCGCGGCATCTGCCCCCGGCCGCGTGATTCGATAGTCAGAATGGAACGCTCAAGGCGAATACCCTCCACGGTAGTGACGCGGTGGCTGGTCTTTTTAAGCCTGCCGTTTTTAATACCATCATCTACCGCAAAACGGGCTTTATCCGCACGCATCCCGCTATTCGTCAGCGAGTCGATCCACTCTTTGCGCGTCAGAGTTTCGGCCATAACTGAAGCACCGACCTTCAGCGTTGATTGATACCGGGCTTCGCCCTCGATGATGGCGCCCTTCTGTACCGCCTTCAGGTACGCTTTTTCAACATCGGCCATTGTGGCATGGCCCAGCACCTGCTTATTAGCGATCTGAATCAGCTTCTGGCGTTCAAAGCTGGCATCGCGCTCTGACAGCGACTTAACTGCAAACTGGATAGCCCGGTCAGCTTTAACCTCAGGGCTGGTAAAATCCGGGGCCATGTTGCGCGCAATATCAGCCTCCAGAGGTTTACCGTGTCCCTGCCATTCACGGTTATCAAAATCAATGCCTAGCGTTTTGGCGCGGCTGGCCCATTCCTGGTGAATTTCTTCACGGGAATGCTCTGTTTTCTTTTCACGCGTCGCCATCGAGACGCGGCTTTTCGTCTGAGCATCGGCGGTTTCCCGCGTCAGGCCCATTGCAGCGAGTCCCTTTTCAATTTGCTCCGACCGGCGGGAAAAAGCGCGAATCTGTTCGTCTGAAAAATGGGCCATATCGAACGTGTTATTTTTGCTGTTGTAACGCAGCTCATAACCGGCTTTGGTCAACTCCAGCGCCAGCTCCTGTTTGTAAACATCGCCCAGGTGCATTTTGTTACGCATCAGCTCATCATTTTTGAGCGCGCGCCACTGGCCGTCCTCGCGCTGGGTCATGTTCATGACAAAAGCGTGGGTGTGCAAATCAGGATCTAGCGCCCTGGACGTTTCGTGGCGAAAAGTAGCGACGACAAGGTTATTGGTATTCTGGGTTACTGATTTCCCCTGGCGAGTCGTCCGGGCCTGCGCGAGTTTTTCAGCTTCACGCACAGCAGCGGCAACAGCTTTTTCATGAGCCTCGATAATGGTTTTATCGCCGTGTATCAGCGCCTGCATGGATACCCCTTTAGGCGCTGAAAACGTCAGGTCGTAGCCCAGACGCTCTTTTTTGGCATCACCCACGTGTCGCTGCATATGCGTGAAGGTATCTATCTCTCCGACAAGCAGCTCTTTAAACCGGGCTGATTCAACGTCCCCGGATAAGCCGAGGGCTTCAGCTCCGGTTCCCTGCCAGGACGTGAATGATGAATCCTTACTGTAGTAATCATCCTTTGCATCAGAGTAGTAGCCCACAACGCTAGTGACGTTCTGGCGGGTAATCGTGGTTATATCAAGCATCAGATCTCCCTCAGTTCAATGCCAGGAACAGGGTTTTTGCGATGGTATTTAACGTGTTTAGCCTTGAACTTAGCGACGGGCATATCACCAGGCAACGCCAGATAGCCGGTGAGGTTTGGCAACATTGATATTTCGGTAGGCGTTACGGCACGAACAACTTTAACGTCGCGGCGTTTACGGACAATCCAGGGCTTCTGAGGATCGGATTCTTTACGCTCAACTTCGCCTTCTATCTCACCGAGTGAGCGCGACATTTGATCCAACGTTTCATCACCGAGACGGCTGCCGCCCAGCACGATGTTAGAACGCATGTTAGCCAGAATTGTCTGAGCCATATCCCGACCATAAACCTTAACCAGCTGAGAATAGGTTTGATAGCCAGCATAAACACACAGACCGCTTTTACGCCCTTTGGTCAGTGCATCGTTGAGGTTTGGCAGAAACTGGAGTGATTCCAGCTCGTCAATAAATACATTAATGCGGCTTTCTTTTTCACCCATACCCAGCACGATAGAAAAAATCGAATCCAGCCAGCAGGAAATTAGCGGATTAAGTGACCTTTTCATTTCTTCCTGCCAGGTGATAAACAGGGTTCCCGGCTTTCCATCATCAAGCCAGTCACGCAGGGAAAAATTACCTTCCGGCATTTTCAAATGTGGGGCAAGATTCTTACTGAGAACAAATCGCGCGCTTCCAACTGCTTTTTCAGACCCGGAAAAAATAGCTTCGGCAGGCGTCCCCATTAAAAATTCTTTTAATTTTTTCTGGTCAACGTTACAGGCCCAGTGAATAACTTCTTCCATAGTTACTGTGCTATATAGGCTGTGAAGTTTTTTCGAAACTTCACTAAAAATAAGACGGCCATAGCCGAACCATTCTTCAGTAGCCATATCAGGGCTTTCCTGAACAATAGAGTTCACTAAGCGCTCGTAATCATATGAACGGCGAATTTCATTGAAAAACACCCAGCCTTCAGTGCGTTTATCATAGGCGTTTAAAATAACATCGCCGGGACGATAGAAATTCTTTAAGAAGCCCCCATTTGGATCTAAAGCAATATTTTTGCCGCCTCTAATGATGCTCTTAAATAACAGTTCATTGAAAATTGTGGTTTTACCAGTACCGGTTGTACCGGCAATCGAAAAATGCAAGTTCTCAGCGTATGTAGGTATGGGGATATTAGCCACGGTTAACTGGTTGACACCTCTTTCGCGTGTTTTATCAGCGAGTGTTCTGGCGCGAACAAGCTCTGTACCACGATAAATCTTTTTGAATCTTTCGCCTTTAAACACGCGTGATTTATCATAAATGATAAAAGCGATCAGACCGCCAACACCAATAAACCAGCCAGCAATTAAAGCTGACCATAAAGGCCATAGCGAAAAAGTATTCTTAACCAGATACGGAATCAGGTATTTAGCCGTGGATGGATCAATACCGTAGGTAAATTTTGCAACTAGAAACCATACCATCACTGGAGGCAAAGTAATTGCAAATAAAAATGCTAAGCCTCTTTCTCTATCGTCCATTTCAGCGCTCCTTTTTTGGTTCCCAGACTTTGTAGCCGTTACGTTCAACCTCTGCTTTTGCCGCTTTGGTTTTGCCCGGTTCTGCTATCGAGCGCAGGAGGATTAGCGTTTCAATAGCGAGTGATTCATGCAACATCATCTGTCCTGCCGGTGGGAATTTTACGCCAGATAGCGTTTCGGTTATTGCCTTCAGCTCATCGCGCAGTGGGCCAAAATCCGCATCTGAAGCACGGTCAAAAAGATAATCCAGTTTGCGATTTACGTCGCTCAGCCGGTCGGCAACTATTTTCAACCCGGACTCCCGATCACCTGGGCCAGCTTCAATGCAGCGCCGCAGATAATCTGACCGATTACCTCCTGAAACCAGGTCTATATAGGCCAAAAGTTCATCTGATACTTTTGCGGTTATTATTGGCATTCAGTCCTCACATTGTGCATTTTTTAAACAAAAAATTGGGATCTAACAAGCTGAAATCTTAGTATTACCAAAGTAATAAAGCAAACTCATTATAAAACAATGAGTTATTGGGTGTTTTTAATACCTAATTATTACCGAATATTGTTGCTATTTATTTTTTTATCTTTTAAATCAGTATGATAGCGTGATTTATCGCGCTGCGTTAGGTGTATAGCAGGTTAAGGGATAAAAAATCATCTTTTTTGGTAGGGGCGATCTACGTAGGTTAAGGACTAACTGGCTAAAAAGCGTTCAATATTCCGTATTCATGCTTGCATGAATACCAGTACAACAAAAGTACATCAAAATTACATCAAAATTACATCACTTGAAGGTTGACAGTACAACAAAATTACATCATTCTTTGGTCATGAGGTAGCCAGTACAACAAAAGTACATCAAAAGTACATCAAAATTACATCAAAATTACATCATTCTAAATGAGGGTACTATGAAGCCCAAAAGTATCAGGGCGGCACTTCAGTTGATGTTGCCGGAAATAGAAGAAATGCTGTCACTGGGAGTTTCCAGGGAGGAAATTTATAAGGCAGTTTCTGAACGCTTCGGCCTGGAAGGTGTGAACGTTCGTAGCTTTGATACGTCCCTATATAGAGCGCGGCAAATCCGGAAAAATGGAATGCACAATACACATGAAAGGATGCCGAACAATGATGATAGTGTATTGCACAATACACAAAAAGGAGGTAGCGAGAAAGGTGCAGAGGAAAGTGTATTGCACAATACACAAACGCCGCCTGAGCCTGAACCGCAAGGAAGTGAAAAAAAAGAAAGTCCCGGCATTATTGATAAAGAGTTCTTCAATAAAATCAGTGAAGATTTCGACCCTAAGATGTTCAATAAAAAATTCTGAGGTGATTTATGAAAGTAGCGGTAATTAATTACAGTGGCAGCGTTGGTAAAACCTTAATTTCATCCTACCTGTTAGCCCCGCGTCTGACTGGAGCAAAATTCTATGCGGTTGAAACTATCAACCAGTCTGCTTCCGATCTGGGGATTGAGAATGTTTCCATTTTTAAAGGTGATGACTTTTCACGGTTGATTGAAGATATTGTTTTTGAAGATGCCGGGATTATTGATATTGGTGCGTCAAACGTAGAAGCGTTCCTGATGGCAATGTCCCGCTTTGACAGTGGCGCGAATGAATTTGATAAGTATGTAATCCCGGTTACGCCTGATAATAAGGCCATTGATGAAAGCCTGAAAACAGCACATACGTTAAGTAAGGCAGGTGTAAGCAGCGATAAAATCATCTTTGTTCCAAACCGCATTAGTCCAGATAGTGAAGTAGAGGATGTACTGGCGCCGGTATTTGAATTTGTCAAACGAACGAAAGTTGGCAAAATCAGCAAGAAATCTGTTATTTATAACAGTGAAGTTTTCGAATATCTCGCGTATCACCGTATCTCATTCGAAGCATTGACCGCTGAAGATCCAGAAGAATTTAAAGCCCGCGCTAAACAAACAACGGATGCTGACGAGCGCAAAAAACTGGCCCGCCGTTATACCTACATGAAACAGGCAATTCCTGTTAAAGCTAATCTCGATAAAGCATATGCGGCTTTAATGGGAGAATAAAATGGAAAAGCAGCCAGATAAATTTGAAGTTCTGATGGATTGGTTTTTAGGTGACGCGAAGGAAATCACCGCAAGTCAGAAAGAAATGACTGAGATACTTTCTGCGCTTTCGGAAAAGCTGGCAAAAGACACCGAAAGTTTAGGAGAGACGGCAGACTCTCTTAAACGGACTTTAGTAGAAAACCAGCGTTCAATTAGCCTGGCAATTAGTGATGATGCTAAGGCGCGTGAGGAATTTCTGACGAAGTTCCGCCGCGCGCAGGCGTCCAGAGCTGAGACGTTAACCCGTCAGATCCTTTTTATTACAGCTGGCTGCACTATTGTGGGCGCCGCCGTGGGTGCCGCGATAGCCATAATTCTACTGAGATAATGTAAACCGGGCATGTCCCGGTTTTTTTTCAAGCGAAGCGCGGAGGCCGCAGGCCGGAGGCATTAGTGGCCGCCGCCCGAAGGGGCGAGACGCGTAGCGGCTCGATGCGCAGCACGGCAGAACGGCCCCGCAGGGGTAATGCCCGGTTTAATTCAACGTGACAGTCACGTGGAGGAAAAATATGAATGACCGACAGCGTGAACAAGCCCGTATTCGCCAGGCCCGGCGCCGCGCGCGACTCAAAGAGGAAGGCGCTATCGTGACAGTCACGCTAACAAAACAGGAAGAAGCAATGTTACAGGAGCTTTGCCGGGTTCGTCGTCCAGGACGAACAGCCTATTCCACGAATGAGTTTTTCCAACTGCTGCTGATCCGAAACTGGCAACAGTGGCAGGAGCAAAAGGCGCAGCTGGGGAAATGCCAGGCTTGCGGAAAGCTGAAAGCGGAGGGAGGTTGCGGCGGCGAACGGCAGAGCGAAACCTTTAACTGCTGGCTAGCCGTCGAAGCAAACGAGCTTAATGTGTAGTGTATTGTGCTATACAGAAATTGCCAAAAGCAGCGCGGAGTAATAACTGAAACGGCCGCGCAGCGGAAAGAAAAAAGCCCGGTCAATCCGGGTTTTTTTCTTTCGGCGGCTCAGTAATCGTCTAGATCTCCGCAGCCCAGCGGGCAACAATTACGCTCAATACCGTGGCTGCAATAATCGTTTTCCCGATCCTGCCGGATTTCTTCCGCGATCTCGTCTTGGGTCAGATAGTCAAATTCACGCCGCGCTACCGCGATCAGTTCTTCCCGATACTCGGCCGGAACGCCAGCAAGATAGCCGTCAATAACCGCGCTCAGGCGGCGCTGATACAGTTCATAAATCAGGCCGCAGCGGGGCTGCTGTTCGCGCGCAAAACTCTCACACTGGCGACGAAAATCTTCAAGAGTCTGCTCAAGGGTTTGTGTGGTCATGTCGTTTGTCCTCGATCTTTCTGTTAAAGACCCGGCTTGGCCGGGTCGTCAGTGCTATTTAGTTTGTTGCAGCAGCTGGTCTAATTTTGCCGCCAGTGCATACGTCGATGTGAAAGCGCCTTGCAGGCGCTGATTAGGCAGCTGGTTGAACGCTTCGAGGCAGGCGCGCAGCAATAATTCTTTCTGAGATTCGACTTCTTTTTTCAGCTGGGAAGGGGTGGTAACAGTGGTCATGCTTACTCCTTAGTGATCCGATACCGGCAATTTTTCGGGTGGCGGTATTGCCTCCCGATGATTTAATTATCGGTGATTACGCCTTTAAAGTCAATACAAGTACGGAATTTATTTACATGTTTTTATGCCCGTCAGGGCATGGAAGGCGACCGCGCCGGACTCCACCGGACACCGGCCGCAAATCGCCGGAAACTGCGGGACTGACCGGAGCAACAGGCCAACCCCCCTTCCTGCTAAGCCATAACCCAGCCCGCCGCCACGCAGCTGCCGCACGTCCCCCACGGGGGTGCGCAGTGGGCGCCGCGCGCCTGCGCGCGGGTACAGCGGCCCGCCTGCGGGTCGCGGCGCCGTACTGCGAGTTAGCGGCCGCCGCGCGGCCGGTTACGGGGGACACCGCACCGTCACGGCCAGCGCCCCGCTGAGCTGCACAATCCACGGATAACACAATAGCGCACTGGCAAAGGATGCCGACGCCTGAAGGGCGTTGGCACCCCGAAGGGGCGGGGCGAGACGGGAACCGGCTCGATGCGCAGCACAGCAGAGCGGCCCCGAAGGGGTAACGCCCTGTGTGGCATCAGGATTTAGCGCAATGGCAGAACATGAGCTGGAGAGATCACCGGCAAGCAGCAGCAAAGGGGCGGCGCAGCCGCCCAGATGGCTGTTTGCCGATACCGGCGATTAATTAGAGCGGTGTTTAATATCCCCCGCGTGGCGGGGGACTAGGTTTCAGCAAGTCATGTTAAATACGTGTCCGTCATGTAAACTGAAATCCCCAATAAACAGATCCCGCGCATAGGCTACGATGTCAAAATATCGGGCTACGGATTCAGGAATTTCATTCAGTAGACCGCTATCATTCAGGTATTCCTCTGCAAAAGTTTCTTCGTCCTTAGCTTCGCCCATATAGGCATCTCTAAACAGGTCGAAATCAGTGCTATTAAACAGATCAACAAAGGCCACAAACGCCGCTTCGTTTCCTTCCTCGCGGGCTTGTTTAAAGCCGTTAATAAAATCCCAGTTGATATGGCACTCTGACGCCATATCAGACGGAATACCCTCCCAATCCTGGAACATAAATTCTGGATCAGCCTCATTTGCGTGTAACTCGCGGCAGCGCTCGTAAAACTCCTCTGAGCTATCAAAATCGGTCAGATCGAGCCAGGCTCCCGCAATGCTTCCGCAGTTGTATTTATGGTAAGTGCCAACATAAACAGAAGGGGTCGTAATATCAGTCATGGTGTACTCCTTAAAGCGCCGATACCGGCAATTTTTCGGGCGGCGGTATTGCCTCCCGATGATTTAATTATCGGTGATTACGCCTTTAAAGTCAATACAAGTACGGAATTTATTTACATGTTTTTATGCCCGTCAGGGCATGGAAGGCGACCGCGCCGGACTCCACCGGACACCGGCCGCAAATCGCCGGAAACTGCGGGACTGACCGGAGCAACAGGCCAACCCCCCTTCCTGCTAAGCCATAACCCAGCCCGCCGCCACGCAGCTGCCGCACGTCCCCCACGGGGGTGCGCAGTGGGCGCCGCGCGCCTGCGCGCGGGTACGGCGGCCCGCCTGCGGGTCGCGGCGCCGTACTGCGAGTTAGCGGCCGCCGCGCGGCCGGTTACGGGGGACACCGCACCGTCACGGCCAGCGCCCCGCTGAGCTGCACAATCCACGGATAACACAATAGCGCACTGGCAAAGGATGCCGACGCCTGAAGGGCGTTGGCACCCCGAAGGGGCGGGGCGGCCGCTTGCGGCCGGGCGAGTCCGGCGCAGGGTGTGGCCTGCCAAGCGGAGCGCGGAGGCCGAAGGCCGGAGGCGTTAGCGGCCGCTGCCCGCGTAAGCGGGGCGAGACGGGAACCGGCTCGATGCGCAGCACAGCAGAGCGGCCCCGAAGGGGTAACGCCCTGTGTGGCATCAGGATTTAGCACAATGTCAGAACATAAACTGGAGAGATCACCGGCAAGCAGCTGCAAAGGGGCGGCACAGCCGCCCCGATGGCTGTTACTTGTCTTTGTCGCGTAGCACTTTGATTAGGCCGGTTACGGCCGTAATCAGAGCGGCCAGCGAGGTGATGATTTGCGGTAGGTTTTCGAGGATGGTAGAGGTCATATAGCACCTGTAGAGAAGTTGGCGGGGTGTCGTTTCCGACGGCCGCACTGTAACCGGGCGAATAAGGCAGGTTGTCAACAGCTTGAGCGAAGCGTCTGTTGACAACCTGCCGCGCCCGGTTTCACTGCGGTCATAGGCGGAACGACCCACGCCAACGGAACGGCTTTATGACCGGGCAGCTGAGATACCGGCGAACCTGGCTGGCGGCTGACGCCAGCCGCCAAGCGCCAGCGCGGAGGGCGAAGCCCGGAGGCCAAGCGGAGCGCGGAGGCCGAAGGCCGGAGGCGTTAGCGGCCGCTGCCCGCGTAAGCGGGGCGAGACGGGAACCGGCTCGATGCGCAGCACAGCAGAGCGGCCCCGAAGGGGTAACGCCCGGAGTCTGCCGCTGTTTATCTCTCGTTCCATCTGAAATCGGCGGTAAGACCATTAAAAGGGTCAGTTTATCAGGGGGGCGTTAGCCCCCCATGTTGTTAATCATCAGGCAATATCGTCTTTGTAGCAGGCATAACCGAAGCTAAGCTCTGTTTTCATATAGTGGCGGGCAAAGTCCCAGGCATCGTGGCCGAAGTCCTCATAATCTGCCAGGACGATTTCGCGGGCTTTGTGCCATTGCTGTACGGAAGAAAGCGGCAGAACAGGGCAGGGAAGCGACCAGTCAGTGACGGTGTTGCAGATCATATCTGCCAGACGCTCCAGGGAGCCGTAAACCAGCTCTGTGCGCAGATCCGCCACCATGCGTTGTTTACGCAGTGATGCCAGATAATCAATCTCTTTGGTTATATCAGAATTTAAGCGGGTCTGGTAATCCATGATGTACTCCTTTGCGCGCCGATACCGGCAATTTTGCGGGCGACGGTGTTGCCTCCCGATGATTTAATTATCGGTGATTATGTCCTCAAAGTCAATATAAGTACTGAATGTGCATACAAAATTTTATATCTTGCAAAGCGTTCATAGAGTGCCTGAATCGCTTTCTGACAGCCTCAATAAAAAAGGCGGGGATTACCCGCCTTTTTTCTTACAGCTGCTTACGTGGCTTTTTACGCGTCATATACAACGGTATCGCGCAGTCTACCGCGTACAAAAAGCACGCCAGCGCGCCGCAACCGTACAGAAACGCAAGCGGCTTATTATCGAAGTAGCTGAAAACCCCTGTCGCCGCACACAGGCCCAGAACAGAGACGCAGGCGCAGGTGATCTGCACCAGATCCCTGTATCCCGCACGAACGATAAACCAGGGCAGGGCAAGCGCAGCGGCGCTAAAAATTAATGCGAGAGGGACAAAAACGAGATAGTGATACATGTGAACTCCTTGATGGTTGCCGATACCGGCGATTGTTCGGGCGGCGGTATTGCCACCCGATGATTTAATTAGAGGTTTTGCGCGTCCAGGAGATTGACCTGAGCCGGGGTAACGTGAAACTTTTCCCCTTTATGGATCACGTTATGCGGGGCGCTAATTTCATCACTGATAAAGCTAACCGGGTAACGTTTTTTACCGCAAATCCGCTCGCTAAACCACGCCACTTTTGCCGCTGGCCGATCCACTGGATGAACAATCACACCGGCCATGCTGCAACCCGTTGCGGGTTCGTCCAGCGTAATGCTTACCGGGACTGTATCCCGGTAAAAAAACTTAACCGGCGGCACACCTGCCTGCGTAGCGGCTGCGACAACTGCAAGCCCGATAACCGCTATCCGATTAATAAGCATTTTATTCCCCTTACTCATGCTGATATCACCTTGCCAGCTGTTACCAGTTTACGAAATTCGCTTTCATGAATTTCACGCCCATGCTCAAGCGTTGAATACACGTTGCCGATAAGCCAGTTACCAGCCGTTTTTGTCTCGGTATACCACCATGCTTCTGTCAGAGTAAGCAGCGGTTCGCTATCCTCGCCCTTCTCATAGATCCAGATTTTAGTGACGTCTTTACCCGTTTCGTTGCTGCCCTGAATGGTAGGGTCAAAGGTATGTTCAATCTCTATATCGAAGTAACGCTGAAGGAAGTTAGTAAAGTGCATGACGACTCCTGTAAGCGCCGATACCGGCAATTTTTCGGGTGGCGGTGTTGCCTCCCGATGATTTAATTATCGGTGATTACGCCTTTAAAGTCAATACAAGTACGGAATTTATTTACATGTTTTTATGCCCGTCAGGGCATGGAAGGCGACCGCGCCGGACTCCACCGGACACCGGCCGCAAATCGCCGGAAACTGCGGGACTGACCGGAGCAACAGGCCAACCCCCCTTCCTGCTAAGCCATAACCCAGCCCGCCGCCACGCAGCTGCCGCACGTCCCCCACGGGGGTGCGCAGTGGGCGCCGCGCGGCCGGTTACGGGGGACACCGCACCGTCACGGCCAGCGCCCCACTGAGCTGCACAATCCACGGATAATGCAGGAGACGAATCATGATAGGAGGCTGAAGGGGAAATGAGCGGCAGCAGGGGAAGGGGTTGCCAAGCGGAGCGCGGAGGCCGCAGGCCGGAGGCGTCAGTGGCAGCTGCCCGCGTGAGCGGGGCGAGACGCGTAGCGGCTCGATGCGCAGCACAGCAGAACGGCCCCGGAGGGGTGACGTCCGGGGGTTCGCTTTTAAAGATTTTCGACCACATCAGTAAATCGTAGTGACACCATGAAGCAAAAGTATCGTGCAGACCAGAATCAACAACAGTAACAGCAGACCTTTTTTTCGACGTAATAAAACCGGCCCCAAAGCGCCCGCAAGAAGCACACTCAACACGATTTCCGTTATGCTAATCGTATTCATAATCTCTCACGTTTCCCTTTTTAGAACTCTGCCACACACGGATAAAACCTTATAACAAAGCAACAAAACCCGTTATTCAGACACGGTAATGCCTAGTTTTTTTGCCAGAATTTCAGATGACAAAGAAACCCTTATCGACTTCCCGGTTACAAGGTGAATGATTGTGGCTTCATGCCCTTCAACAGAGTGGGATATTAACTCACGCTGAATGATATGCGTCTCTCCATCATTTCCCGTCACGGCTATTAGGCTCTCTGTAGAACAGGGGTTGATACTACTAATGTTGGTGTTGTTTTCGGTTTTGTTCAGCATCGCTGATCCTCAAATATCGGTTTGTGTTACGTCTGCCGCTTTGCGCTGGATAAGCGACTTAAAGAAATCCGACGCCTTCAGAATATCGCTATCCTGGAAGTCGGGAAATGTCGCTTCTGTCAGCTCCTGCGCCGTACCTGCCCGTATAACGGTTTCATCGCGGATCATCGTTCGCTTAACGCCATCAGCCTGTTTTTTGCTGAAGGAGTGCCGGAAAATAATCGCGTATTGGCCGCCGCTATCCTGATGAACAGAAGTATCCCAGCGATGATTACCCTGTTTACGATAGTGGTGATAGATTTGCTGGCCGTAGCGCTCCTGATCGGAATTACGGTAATCGAACATTAACAGTTCCAAAAGCATTAACCGATCTGGCAATTGCCAGGCGGTAGGGTGTTGAAGTGTCGCTAACATAGTTTCCCCTGAGCGTGACAGTCACGATAAGGCGGGCTTTGCCCGCCTGGTTATCAGTTAATCAATGGCACGATAAATACGATTCTGGCTTTCGTTCTCCAGCGTATTAACGTACTCCCGCAACAGGTGATACCGGTTAGCCATCGTTTCGTTCAGTTCGGCTTTGCCTTCTTCATATGCCAGCCCGCAAAAGTAACTGTAGGCATACAGACAAACAATAATCCCTACTTCGCGCGCGCTGCATTCACCTTCAAAATAGTTAGGTAACGAGAGCCAAAGAGGTTGGGGCGCTTCCATAAAAAACGCGCCATTGCTGGCCTGAAGGTATTCCCAATACCCTCCCTGGTAGTCTTTAGCGTAACGATTCAGAAAGGACTGAATGAAGTGATCTGCGCTGAAGAAAGCGCCACGAAATGCCGCAGGCATGAAGTTCATGCGGGCGTTTTCAGAAATGTAGCGGGCGGTGATTTCGATAGTTTCCATGATACTTCCTCTTTAAGCCGATACCGGCGATGGTTAAGCGGCAGGCACATCACCTGCCACTTTTTAATTATCGTACAATGGGGCGTTAAAGTCAATACAAGTACGGATTATATTTACCTAATTTTATGCCCGTCAGAGCATGGAAGGCGACCTCGCCGGACTCCACCGGACACCGGGGGCAAATCGCCGGAAACTGCGGGACTGACCGGAGCGACAGGCCACCCCCCTCCCTGCTAGCCCGCCGCCACGCGGCCGGTTACAGGGGACACTGAGAAAGCAGAAAGCCAACAAACACTATATATAGCGTTCGTTGGCAGCTGAAGCAGCACTACATATAGTAGAGTACCTGTAAAACTTGCCAACCTGACCATAACAGCGATACTGTATAAGTAAACAGTGATTTGGAAGATCGCTATGAAGGTCGATATTTTTGAAAGCTCCGGCGCCAGCCGGGTACACAGCATCCCTTTTTATCTGCAAAGAATTTCTGCGGGGTTCCCCAGCCCGGCCCAGGGCTATGAAAAGCAGGAGTTAAACCTGCATGAGTATTGTGTTCGTCACCCTTCAGCAACTTACTTCCTGCGGGTTTCTGGCTCGTCAATGGAAGATGGCCGCATCCATGATGGTGACGTACTGGTTGTGGATCGCTCGCTGACGGCCAGCCACGGCTCAATCGTAGTCGCCTGCATCCATAATGAATTTACCGTGAAGCGGCTACTGCTGAGGCCCAGACCCTGCCTGATGCCGATGAACAAAGATTTTCCTGTGTACTACATTGACCCGGATAATGAGAGCGTTGAAATCTGGGGAGTGGTTACGCATTCCCTTATCGAGCATCCGGTATGTTTGCGCTGATTGATGTCAATGGCATGTACGCCAGCTGTGAGCAGGCATTTAGGCCAGATCTGGCAAACCGAGCAGTGGCCGTTTTATCCAACAATGACGGCAACATTGTGGCCCGTAATTACCTGGCGAAGAAAGCGGGCCTGAAAATGGGCGATCCGTACTTCAAAGTCAGACCCATAATCGAGCGTCATAACATCGCTATTTTTAGCTCTAATTACACTCTCTATGCCTCCATGTCGGCCCGGTTCGCGGCCGTAGTTGAGTCCCTTGCAAGCCACGTCGAACAGTATTCAATCGACGAGCTTTTTGTTGACTGCAAAGGGATAACGGCCGCCATGAGCCTTGACGCTTTCGGGCGCCAACTGCGCGAGGAAGTCAGGCGACACACAACGCTGGTATGCGGGGTCGGTATTGCCCGTACTAAGACGCTGGCGAAGCTGTGTAACCACGCTGCAAAAACATGGCCCGCTACTGGCGGGGTGGTTGCTCTGGACGATGGCGCCAGACTGAAGAAATTAATGAGCATCCTGCCGGTTGCGGAAGTCTGGGGCGTCGGCCATCGTACAGAGAAAGCACTCGCCACAATGGGGATCAAAACGGTGCTGGATTTAGCCAGGGCAGATACGCGCCTAATCCGTAAGACGTTTGGTGTTGTGCTTGAAAGAACGGTACGGGAGCTACGCGGCGAGGCTTGCTTCAGCCTGGAAGAAAACCCTCCGGCGAAGCAGCAGATTGTTGTATCGCGCTCATTCGGCCAACGCGTAGTAGCCCTGGCGGATATGCAGCAGGCGATCACCGGATTTGCAGCGCGCGCAGCTGAAAAACTGCGTAATGAGCGGCAATACTGCCGCGTCATAAGCGTCTTTATCCGCACCAGTCCTTATTCAGTGCGTGATACACAGTATGCCAATCAGGCAACCGAAAAACTGACGGTGGCAACCCAGGACAGCCGCACGATAATTCAGGCGGCACAAGCCGCGCTGGCGCGGATCTGGCGGGAAGATATTGCGTATGCAAAAGCAGGGATCATGCTGGCCGATTTCAGCGGAAAGGAGGCCCAGCTGGATTTATTCGACTCTGCTACGCCTTCAGCTGGCAGCGAGGCGTTAATGGCTGTTCTCGATGGCATAAACCGGCGTGGCAAGAGCCAGCTGTTTTTTGCAGGCCAGGGCATCGATAACTCCTTTGCCATGCGCCGTCAGATGTTGTCACCTGATTACACGACAGACTGGCGCTCGATACCAACAGCAACCATCAAATAATTACCGGCGCCGCACGCGGGCCGGTCAACCCCTCAACCGGCCGAAACGAGTTTCGGCGCGGTTTCGCGGTTTTCGGTAAAAGGCGTTTCATCTGTATAAAAGATCAGCTAAATTATGTGTATTGCACAATACATATATGTGAGGTTAACAGTGAATTTGCCTACGCCCGAAACCTACGATGAACTTCAGAGAGCCTACGATTTTTTTAATGAGAAGCTATTCAGCAACGAGCTGCCGCCATGCCTGATAACGTTGCAGCGTGAGAAGCGAACGTATGGCTATTGTTCCTTTAAGCGTTTCGTCGGCCGTGAGAGTGGGTACACGGTAGACGAGATCGCTATGAATCCGGTGTATTTCTCGATCAGAACCATAAAGGCCACGCTTTCAACACTGGTGCATGAGATGGTTCATCAGTGGCAATTCCATTTTGGCGAGCCTGGCCGCCGTGGCTATCACAACAAACAGTGGGCGGCCCGGATGGAACGGGTAGGACTAATGCCTTCTGATACCGGCGAACCGGGAGGCAGGAAAGTGGGCCAGAGCATGACCCATTATATTATTGCCGGTGGCCCTTTCGATATGGCCTGTGATGAACTGCTGACAGGCCATTTCCGGCTTTCCTGGATGGACAGGTTTCCGCCTTACCAGCCTAAGCCTGGCGCTGTGCTAAGCCCTACAGGAAAAGGCTATATTGACGACGAGGAAGATGATAGCGAACACGAACAGGAGGTGGAGGAAGGGCGCGACCCGGTTGAACTCGACGACGAGATCATAGAGGCCATGCGATTTGTAACCCCGCCGCCTGAAGCGCCGGTGAACAAAACAAACCGGGAAAAGTACAGCTGCCCGGTGTGTCATATCAATCTCTGGGGTAAACCGGGGATAGTGGTTTACTGTGGTGGCGAGCACTGTAATAAAGCCGCGTTAGTAGTCTTAAAATAAAGTCCTTTCGGACTTTATTTTTTTTCCATTTCCGAGGTCGTGATGTTATTAATGCTGTACTTCGCGGCTTCTTTTAAAACAGTTTCAGCAAGGCTTGCTGGTATCCAGACCTGAACTAATTTTAATGGTTCGCCGTTCTCGGCTTTAAGAGTGGTGTTCTGGTACAAATCCCAGATTCGCTTAACGGTGCTGGAAATGTTTTGCTTGGAACGGCCTACTCGCGTGGCTACGTCTGATGATTTCTCACCTTTGACAAGCACGGAATAGCCAATATCTGTTGTGATGTGTGCAAAGGAAGCCATTTGCGGCAGCAGCTGTTTCCATTCTGTTTCTGAAATTCTGTTTTTCTGAGCCATCTGTGGCGCCTCCGTAGTTTTGGTTACAGAAAGGATATACTCAGAATAAACTGGGGTCAATACAAGTACGATTTTTATAAACTTTATTTTATTTGAGGGTGAGGCCCGGTGCGGCAGCAGCGCGGGCCTCGATGGTGCCGCGAAGGTGCTGGCGCCATGCTTGGATTAAAACATGAACCGTGAAGAACTGCGAAACTTGTTTTCGCGGTTCTGAGGGGTTGACCGAGCCGCGAAGCGGCGCTGGTAAGCGATGATATGCACATATCCACAGGCATATTTTTAAAAGGTATTTTATAGATTTTTTATCTTTTTAAAGTCTTTTAGAGCTATATAACTCATTGATTTAAAATCATAAATAAGTGTTATCTCTGGGAATCCGCCCACCTTGTTATGGGAATTGGCCCACCTATCTATGGGAAACACCCCACCTTACTATGGGAATTAGCCCACCTTGTTATGGGAATTGGCCCACCTTAGACGAAACTGTAAAAAATGTATTTACTTGTTTGAACTTTGTGGTAGTGTGGAGAGTAATTTTTAACCCACAAAGGCAAGGCTCATGGATAAGTTGCTGAACAAAAAGATAAAAGTTAAGCAGTCTAACGAGCTTACCGAAGCTGCTTACTACCTCTCGCTAAAAGCAAAGCGCGTTCTCTGGTTATGTCTTATGCAGACGTATTTCACAGCTTCAGTAAGCGAAGATGATGATGAGATGGCTGTACTCGGTGACTCTACTTTCAAAGTAAAGGTGGCTGACTATGAGCAAATTTTTCAGGTAAGCCGTAACCAGGCTATCAAGGATGTTAAAGAAGGCGTGTTTGAGTTAAGCCGTTCTGCGGTAATCTTTTACCCGAAAGAAGGGAGTTTTGACTGCGTCGCGCGCCCCTGGCTAACAGAGGCTGGCAGCCGATCAGCTCGTGGTATCTGGGAAATCGAATTTAACCATAAACTCCTGCGGTACATTTACGGCCTGACGAACCAGTTCACCACCTACTCGCTCCGCGATTGTGGCAGTCTTCGAAATCCACGGACGATCCGCCTTTATGAAAGTCTTGCTCAATTCAAATCTTCAGGCTTATGGGTTACTACTCATGCTTGGTTAA